>JANOUH010000059.1:0-6852 GCA_031416795.1 Cytophagales bacterium
AGGAACATCCACCATCACATCAAGTAATCTGAAATTATCTTCTTTTGCTAGCTCGGATAGAATGGTACTTTCAGCATGAAGATGCATGTGTGTGTCGATCTTCTTTATCTTTTGAAAATCACTTTCAGAATAATAATCTCCGGAGCAGGCACTGGCCAGTGCCAGCACAAGAAAAGATTGAATAATAAAGAATGGCTTGAACATGGTTTATGGGTTTAATGAAGATTAGGATTAATAGTAATTTTACGTGATGCTCCTTTTCTATTAAAAATTTCTATTGAAATGACGTCATTGGAAAGGAAGAGCTGTCGGGATGACTGCGAGAGATACGTTGACCCGTAATAAAACTCTTGTTTGGAGATCGCACCGCTTTGCCTTGTGAGGAGGCCATACACATCATCTTTTTCAATCGTGATTTGTTTTGCCTTTTGCTGAACGGTATACGTTTTTATAGCTCCGGAATTATTGCCAACGAAAAGTAATGTTTCACCGTTTGCGGTAGTGAGCTTCGCCATTCCTTTTGCATCAGCATCGGCATAGAAACCGCTCTCCTGCGCAGGCATCATTTTGAAGTCATTATGACCATTGCCTTGCAGATATATTCCAACAGAGGCATCATATCTGCCGGTGGAAACTTCAGTAGCGTAGAGGTTTCCAGTCAATAGCGCATCTAAAAATCCATCGTTATTAAAATCATCAACCACCATTCCATTTACAGGGGCGAACTGTGTTTCCAACGGCAACGGTTTCATTTCAAAAGTTCCGTTACCCCTATTTTCGATGGAGGATGTTTCAAACCATTCGGCACAAACGACATAGGCTCCTTCCAGTTCGGATTTTAAAAATGATTCGTCAAATGTTGCTTCGGCATAATCTTTATAATTATTGAAGCGCATTTTCATGACACTGATCTGGCTGATCAACTCATCGCGTGAGTGAACGATGTGTTTATTTCCTTGCAGATAATACGTCATGACCGGATCAATCGATCCGTTCTTGTCGTAGTCTTTGGCATAAATGCAAAGCGGTTCCTTGGTGGTTCCTTTGTATCGTGTATTCAATCCGAGGTTTCCTGCGATATAGTCCATATCACCATCCTGATCGAAATCTCCTGCAGTCAAACTGTTCCACCACCCGCTACTGTTTGCAAACGAAGAACTCTCCGTCTTTATAAAACTTTTCCCTTCCTTGTTTTTAAAATAAGTGATTGGCATAAACTCGCCAACGAGTAAAAGATCAGTCCATCCATCATTGTCAACATCGGTCCACAAACCAGAAGTCACCATACCCAGAGCCAGAAGGTTTGGAGCAATTTGTTTTGTTACATCGGTGAATCGACATGTTTTTGAATCAGAATCATTTCTTAACAAATAACTATCAGGGGCAAGCGGATACTTTCCTGGGATTAATCGCCCTCCAATAAAAAGATCAAGATCACCATCATGGTCATAGTCGGACGCGATAACACACGAACCACTTTGAACGATTGCTGGAAGGGCATTAACAGCTTCAATAAATTTTCCTTTACCATCATTGAGATAAAGATGATCCAGATACGAGGTTGATTCTTTTATTTGTTCTGATCCACCCGTCACCACATATAGATCATCGTCACCGTCACCGTCAGCATCAAAGAACAGAACACCCATCTCATCCGCCAGGCTATCAACCTTTGCTGAAGGACTTCTTTTAAATTTTCCATCGGTTTGCTGAGTGAACAATACTCCTGAGTGATTAGACGCGCCACCAATAAAAAAATCTTCCAACTCATCTCCATTCACATCGCTCACCGCGATGCCAGGACCATTCTTGGAGTGCATGTGAGGAAGTAGAGGTTGAACTTTAAAATCAACGAATTCATTTTCTTCATGAATATAGTTAATGCCTATGTTTTCTATTGATGTGAAGAGCTTAGGACTTTCTATCTTTATCCACAGCTCTTTTTTAGTGGCGTCTTTATAGTTTACATTTAATAACTGATTCGACTGGATTTTTTTCAAGACCTGGTATTTTCCATCCGGCCACATTATTTCAAGGGAATCAATCATGCGAGCAGAATCTAATCCGAAGTGCATCACCCCCGCTATCGATGATTCAAAGCCGCGAGCCATGTAGTGTTCAGCGAATTGCTTTTGGGAATGATTATAAACTGTTACACTTGCTCCAATGCCATCACGATTTGTTTTGCTTCCAATAAATTTTATGCGCAGGTAGTTTCGTGCAAAGAGTTCGTTACTATTGTTTCGATAGACATGGGCTTCGTCATTCATATTGTTCACCACGAGATCAAGATCTCCATCATTGTCAAGATCGGCATAGGCGGCACCGTGTGAAAATCCTTTTCCTTTAATTCCCCATGCTTCTGATTGATCTGTAAAAGAAAGATGTCCATTATTTTCATAGAAGTAATTTCGTAGTGCAGCTCCTTCCAACGCTTTGATGGTGTTGAGCTTTTTATCAGTCTTCGATTGTACTGTTCCAAGCGGAGTATTATAAATGTTTTGATAGGTAATGAAATCCATATTGCCCAGATCGCGGAGGAACCCATTGGTAACGAAGAGATCTTTATCTCCATCGTTATCATAGTCGGCCAGTAAAGGACTCCAGCTCCAATCGGTACTGCTAACGCCAGACAGAAATGAGATTTCACTAAACGTATTATTCCCTCTGTTCAACTGAAGTGTATTGCGCGTAAACTGTGGCTCATATCCTATTCGCAACGACAACTGAAATTTATCATAGCCCGTAGGCGGGATGATCAGCTTTTGTCTTTTGTTATCTTCGGGTCGCATGTCTAATTCTATAATATCAACCAGGCCATCATTATTTATATCGGCCACATCATTGCCCATGCCGGCAAAGCTGGTGTGTTTGAAATAGGTTGCTGCCTGATTGGTGAACGTTCCATCCTGATTGTTGACATAGAGAATGTCGTTGCCAACGAAATCATTGGAAATAAGAATATCTGGCCATTGATCATTATTAATATCGCTAATGGCAAGACCAAGACTGTATCCCTCTACTAAAATTCCGGCTTCGCGTGAAACATCGGTGAAGGTATTGTTGCCATTGTTGCGATAGAGAATATCTGAACTCTTGCTCTCGCCTTTCAATTTTCGAGGTTGAAGATGATTTACTTTATTTTCATACGAAGCAGGGTTGGTAATGATGAATAGATCCAGGTCACCATCTCGATCATAATCAAAAAAAGAAGCATGCATGGATAGTCTTTGATCCGCGATTCCATATTGTGCCGCAGATTCAGTGAACGTATTGTTTTTATTATTGATGAACAGTAGATTTTTTTTATCAGGTGCGTTACCGGATACGCATATATAAATATCCTGCCAGCCGTCCTGATTTACATCGGCCATTACGGCTCCGGTGGCCCAGCTGTTGTTAAGTATTCCGGAGGATTCTGTGATGTCTTCAAACACTAAATTGCCTTTATTAATATAGAGTCTGCTGGTCACTTGATTCCCACTAAAGAACAAGTCGGCAAGCCCATCATTGTTAGTATCTCCTGCGGCTACGCCCGCGCCTGTGTAAATGTTCATGTAGGTATTTACGTTCTCCTCTTCCGTTTCATCGAGTTCGTTGTTGAAACGGATATCAGTTTGACTGGAAGGAAGAAGAGAAAAGACTGGCTCCTTTCGGGATTGGCAGGTTGTAAATATCCAGATCATAAGAAAAAATAAAAGCAGAGAGATTCTCCTCCGTATTTTTTTTATACTATGGGAAAAAAAATGCCTCATCATTTTTCAATCCTCTTTTCACCAGAAAAACTAAACACAGTGATTTCATCTATTTCATCCGTCAACGGAAATTTCCGAGTGCTACTGGATAAATAGGTTGATCCATAATAGAACTCATGCTTATAGCTTACTCCTGTTTTTAATTTAATAATCGCGTAAGCATCATTTGCTTTAGGAGAAAAATATTTTGTGGAGGTGTTCGTGCTATGGACTTTTAATTTTCCGTTGTTGATTCCTGCCAGAATCAGCTCTCTTCCGTCCGCAGTAATTAATGATGCTAAGCCTTTCGCATCCTGATCGACCATAAAGCCGGATGAAGTGACTGCAACGGGAGTGAAATTCCCTTTGCCATCACCACGCAGATAGGTGCCAATTGAAGCATCATATCTTCCGGTAGAAACTTCTGTTGCATATGAATTGCCCACGAGCAACGCATCAAGGTTGCCATCGTGATTATAATCATTAACAACCACACCGTAAGTTGGTGAGAATTGAAGTTGAATGGGTAATACTTTAATTATAAAATTTCCTCTGCCTTGATTTTCGAGGTAGCTGGTTTCAAACGACTCCACACAGACCTGATAAGAGGCTGCGATTTCTTCCGGTAGGAAAGATTTTTCAAAGGTAGCTTTTGCATACGGATCATAGGTTCTGAAACGAGTGCGTATCGGATTCATCTGCCTTACTAAATCATCCCAGGAATGAGCTATTTGTTTTTCACCATGAATGTATAAACTCATGACAGGATCAATCGATCCGTTTTTATCATAATCATTGGCGTTGATACAAAGCGGTTCTTTCGTGGTGCCTTTATAACGTGAGTTCAACCCGAGATTGCCAGCGATATAATCCATGTCTCCATCGCGATCGAAATCACCAGCCGTTAAACTATTCCACCATCCGCTGCTATGCGCCAATGATGGGCTTTCTATTTTTTCAAAACCAGACCCTTCTTTATTTCTGAAATAGGTGATTGGCATAAACTCACCCACGAGTAACAGATCCATCCAGCCATCGTTATCTACATCGGTCCACAATCCTGAAGTGACTAATCCTAGATTGAGTAAGCCAGGACTTAGCTCTTTGGTAACATCGGTAAAGCGAACCTCTTTTCCTTTGGAGTCATTGCGTAATAGATAGCTGTTGGCGGGCATCGGATATTCTCCAGGAATAATTCTTCCGCCAATAAAAAGATCAAGGTCTCCGTCATGATCGTAATCAGACGCAATCACACAAGATCCGCTTTGATGGATTTCAGGAAGGGCATTAATGGTTTCAGTGAAATTTCCTTTTCCATCATTGATATAGAGATGATCTGCGTAAGCTGCTGATTCTTTTGTTTCTTCTGTGCCTCCTGTAGCTTTATATAGATCATTGTCTCCATCCTGATCAGCATCGAAGAATAATATTCCCATCTCATCTGCAAGAGTATCCATTTTAATAGAAGAGCTTTTTTTGAATTTTCCATTTTGTTGTTGGATAACCAAATCACCCCCCTGCCCCAGAGCGCCACCTACATAGAAATCTTCAAGACCATCTCCATTCACATCACTGACGGCTATGCCCGGACCGTTTTTTGAATGCATGTGCGGCAATATGGGCTGCACTTTGAAATCAACAAAATCATTTTCAGCGTGAGCATAATTGATTTCTGAAGTTTCAGTTGCTTCAGTGAAAAGAAGAGGCGCTGCAATTTTATTTGTTTTAATTTGAGGGGTAGCATCGGAATAGTTTAGCAATAATACCTGATTACTTTTTACATGCTGAATAAGTTGTGCATTTCCATCAGGCCAGATTACTTCTAGTGAATCGATCATGGAGGTACTACCTAATCCGAAATGAAGATAGGGTTCCATGGATGATAGAAATCCGCGGAAGGGAGTGAAGTATTGATATTGTAATGTTCCTTTATTTCTGAGATAGACTTTTGCGCCCAGCCCTTCACGGTTCAATAATGGGCCTACAAAACCAATGCGCAAAAAATTGAAAGAGTCCTTACCATTATTTTTTGAATTTCTAAATATCGAAGCGGGTTCATCAATGTTGTTAGTAACCAGATCAAGATCGCCATCATTATCAAGGTCGGCATAGGCAGCACCATTGGAATAGGAGAATGAAGATAGTCCCCATGCTTCGGATTGATCGGTGAAGGTGAGATTACCATTGTTTCGATATGCGTACTTATGCACTTTGATACCCGGAATTTTCGCAAGCATATCAAGCCGCTCTTTCTTGTTTGCTTCAGCTGTGCCCATGCGGGAAGTTCGCTCGCTGAATTTTATGAAGTCAAGATTGGTGATGTCTTGTCTGTAGCCATTGGT
Organism: Cytophagales bacterium; assembly: GCA_031416795.1. Lineage (GTDB taxonomy): Bacteria > Bacteroidota > Bacteroidia > Cytophagales > Cyclobacteriaceae > ELB16-189. Next base: position 6,077 of record JANOUH010000059.1, read on the forward strand.
GATAAAAAGATCTTTTAGTCCATCATTGTCGTAATCGGCAAGGAGTGGACTCCAACTCCAGTCGGTGGCTTCAATGCCTGCTAAATATCCGATTTCGCTGAATGTGTTATTGCCATTGTTGAGTTGTAATGTATTGCGAATGTATTGCGGCTCGTAGCCATAGTGTATGCTATTTTGAAATTCATCGTAGGTGTTGCCCATGATGGTAATTTTCCACCGATAGTTATCGGGTGGCAACATGTCAACTTCTACGATATCAACTAATCCGTCATTGTTGAAGTCGGCAATGTCGTTGCCCATGGCGTTGTAGGTGGCGTGCTTGAAGTATTGGCCAGCCTTATTCGAGAAGGTTCCGTTCTGATTGTTGATGTAGAGTAAATCGTTCGTAATAAAATCATTTGAAACATAAATGTCGGGCCAGCTATCATCATTGATATCACAAACCTGAACACCCAAGCCAAAGCCCTCAATCAAAATCCCGGCTTCATCCGATACATTGGTAAACGTATTGTTGCCATTGTTGCGATATAATTGATCGGTAGTTGAAGATTCACCCCGCACTGACTTGGGACGCGCTCGGTTGCGACTGTATTCCACAAAAGCGTTCCGTAAAAAATAGACATCAAGGTCACCGTCCTTGTCGTAGTCTAAAAATGTTGTTTGAATATTATGACCTGTTCCTTCCAGTCCGTACTGTACCGCAGATTCTGTAAAGGTGTTGTTGCCGTTATTGATGAAGAGAAGATTGCGTCTTTTTTCCTTGGGTGTATGTCGTG
>JANOUH010000060.1:0-7757 GCA_031416795.1 Cytophagales bacterium
ACTAGATTTAATATTTGTGATGATCAGAATTTATTTCACTGATAAGGTTTAAATTACAACCTATGATTATTTACGGCATTAAAAACTGTAACACCGTAAAGTCAGCCATCGAGTGGTTGAATAAAAACAAAGTTGATTTTGAATTTCATGATTATAAAAAATCAGGAATCAGTGAAGCCAAACTGAATGAGTGGTGCAAGCAGGTAGGCTGGGAGAGTCTTGTAAATAAGCGAGGTACAACCTGGCGCCAGTTGGATGAGAAGATCCAAAATAGAGTGACCAATGAGAAAGCTGCGATCGCTCTAATGATGGAGAAGTCGAGTGTGATCAAGCGACCCTTGATCGAAAATAATGGTAAGGTCCTGTTGTTGGGCTTTGATGAAGCAACGTATAAATTAAAACTAAACTAGGACATGGGCTTATTCTCATTCTTAAAATCAGATAAACCGGTATATGCTGATAAAGTCTGGAAAACAAGACCGGTGGCCATGAAAGGCATGATTACTGAAGCGTTGAAGTCAATCACGCAAAATCAAGTTCCCATTGTGTTCTCTTATTTTGAGGACACTATAACAGAAGTAATCTCATTTTTAGCAACGGCCGGAGTTCCTTACTTTCAATTAACTAATGATTCATTGGGTGAAGCATCCGGTCAAAGCAAAGTCGTGTTTGTGTGTGATGCTTCTTTAATTGCCTCGTCAAGTGGAGCTGGTTTTCTTAATGCCCTTTTTGCAAAACACAGGATTCAATTTTTATTTGCTGGCCATTATCCGCTTCCTACCAAGGAGAATAAGATCATTGAAAAGTTATCTTCTTCGTATCCTCAATCACCCATTACTTTTTGCTCTGCCATTGATGATCCGTCATTTAAGCCTTTCGGTGCCGACCGCATTATGTCTGTTCTTGATCAGATGGGATTGAAAGAGGATGAGTGTATCGAACACGCCATGGTAAGCAAGGCGATGGCAAATGCCAGAGCGAAAATTGAAAGCAAGGTACAATATGAAGTGGTTGCGAAGGCGGAAGGTGAATGGTTCTTGAGGAACGTGAAGAAATAACGAAGTACGAATGTGAAGGTGTGGTTGAGCAGATATCGGTATTATATTCTTGCGTCAGGAATTCTTCTGATCATGGTTTATTATTTTTCCTTGCCAAAAATTCTTTTTCATGATCCTTATTCAACTGTGTTAGAAGATCAGGGGGGGGGACTTTTAGGAGCCCTGATAGCGGGAGATGGTCAGTGGAGGTTTCCTGAAGGAAAGGATGTTCCTGAAAAATTTAAAGATGCTATTATCACATTTGAGGATAAACGATTCTACAATCATCCTGGTGTAGACCTTCTTTCGTTAGCGCGGGCAACTCAGCAAAATATTAAATCAGGAAAAATCATTAGTGGAGGAAGTACGCTTTCTATGCAGGTGATGCGCCTGGCCAGAAAAAATAAATCACGAACCTTTTTTGAAAAAATTGTTGAAATGATTCTTGCTACAAGGCTGGAACTTCGCTATTCGAAGGATGAAATTTTAAGTTTGTATGCTGCTCATGCTCCATTTGGAGGTAACGTAGTTGGGTTAGATGCTGCATGCTGGCGTTACTTTGGTCGTGATGCATCACAGTTGAGTTGGGCTGATGCTGCACTGTTGGCGGTGCTCCCGAATAATCCTTCGTTAATTCACTTGGGAAAAAACCGCAATCGGCTAAAGAACAAACGTGATCGTTTGCTCACCCGATTGTTGATGGATAGAAAAATGGATTCCATTTCATTTGAACTTGCCAAGGCCGAACCTATTCCGAAAAATCCATTGACGCTTCCAAAAGAAGCTCCTCATTTGTTGAGTAGAATATCAAAGGAAGGATTTGCACAACAGCGTGTTCGATCAACAATCGAAGAGACGTTGCAAAGCAGGGTGAATGATATTGTTGATCAGCATCACCAATCGCTTAAGGGCAATCAGGTGTTTAATGCGGCCGCAATCGTTCTTGAGGTGAAGACTGGAAAGGTGCTGGCCTATGTTGGCAACACTAATTCTGGTCGTGAACATGGCGAGCAAGTGGATGTAATTATGGCGCGAAGAAGTACGGGGAGTATTCTAAAACCATTTTTATATGCTGCCATGTTGAATGAAGGAAAATTATTACCGGGTATGTTGGTGCCCGATGTGCCGATGACGATCAACGGTTTTTCACCAAAGAATTTTTCAAAACAGTATGATGGTATGGTAGCTGCGGACCAGGCATTAATACGATCGTTGAATGTTCCGGCCGTCTATGAGTTAAAGGAATATCGGTATGAAAAATTTTATGAATTACTGAAACAAGTTGGCATCACCACGCTCAATCAACCTGCCGACCATTATGGGTTATCATTGATATTAGGTGGAGCTGAAGGAACACTGTGGGACATTACGGGTGCTTATGCTTCAATGGCCCGAACGTTAAACAACTACTTCGAATCGCCAGGAAAAAATCGATACTCAAGAAAAGATTTTCATGCTCCTGTTTATTTTATTTCGGATTCCTTGAAGAATGAAAACAACGAAGAAACATCCTGGCTAAGCGCAGCATCTTTATATCTGACACTAGATGTGCTTAAAGAAGTATATCGGCCAGGTGAGGAAACCGGGTGGAGGAATTTTTATAGTGCAAAGAAAATTGCATGGAAGACTGGTACTAGTCATGGTTTACGCGATGCGTGGGCAGTGGGTGTGAATGGAGACTATGCCGTGGGTGTGTGGGTTGGCAATGCCGATGGCGAAGGTCGCCCAGGGCTTACGGGGACAGAGTCTGCATCTCCGATTTTATTTGATATTTTTTCACAATTGCCTGGCACCAGCTGGTTTTCACAACCTTTACCAGAAATGACAATCATTGTGGTGTGTGCCCAAAGTGGCATGCGTGCAACAGCGCTGTGCGAAAGAACAAAGGAGATTCATGTTACACGAGCCGGCCTGCAAGCGGCCTCATGCCGCTATCATCAAAAGATACATGTTTCGGCTGATGGTAAGTACCGTGTTCATAGTGATTGTGAGCCTGTGAGCCATATGCATTCAGTTTCATGGTTTGTGTTGCCACCGGTGCAGGAGTATTATTTCAAGACAAAAAATTTGAGTTACAAAGCTTTGCCACCATTCAGAAAGGATTGTTCGAATCCAGCATCTCTGGCTAGTATGGATTTGATTTACCCAAAGCTAAATGCGCGCATTTTTATTCCACGCGAACTGGATGGGCAATTGGGTAGCGCATTATTTGAAGTGGCTCATCGCAATTCGCAAATCACCATTTTCTGGCATCTGGATGGAAACTATTTAGGGGCAACCAAGGGCGCCCATCGGCTTTCAGTTACTCCACAGCCGGGTAAACACCTTCTCACATTGATTGATGAGGTGGGTGAGATATTGGAAAGGAGTTTTGTTGTGGCGGATGGAGGATCATTTTGATTGTGTGGGCAGGATTCCCCTTATGGGATATTTTTTTGTAAAAACTTTGCATTCAATAGCATCCAACGTAAACTCTTTCTGTTTACCTTTCCTTTCCCTATTAACCGACTGACATGGACAAATTTGTGTACATTATCGATGACGACCCCGTTTACCTGAAATTCATGAAGGAGCATTTCAAGCAGCTGGGTGGATTTCAGACTGAGGTTTTTTTGAATGGAGACGAGGGTATTAAGAAAATAGGTGAAAAGAAACCCTATCTGGTTATTCTAGATAATCATCTCGAAGAACCAAATAAAAGTGGAATCTTTTATTTGAAATTGATTTCAAAGGTAAGACCACGTATTCCCGTAATCTATATCACTGCTGATACCGATCCTCAATTAAGAAAAACGGTTGAGAAGCTCGGAGTAAGCAGTTATATCCTTAAAGACAGTGCCTTCCTGGTTTATTTACGAACAGCGCTGGATGATATAGCAAGCCCTCCTAAGAAAGGTTTGTTAAAGAAGATATTCGGTTAACGGAAGCGACATAATTTCTACTGTCTTCCACTGGTCGTTGATCTGAACAGCCCCATTTCATTTGTCTTTGTATCTTTGGTTCGTAATCTTTCGAAGCCGGGTAGTATCGCGTGGAATTAAAAACCAATTTGTCATTGATTTCCTTTTACCTGACCCGGTCAGGGTGCCTCTTCATTTTATTTTTTTGTATTAGTGATATCGCGCACAGTCAACAGCGGTGCGGAACGGTGGAATACAACCGACAGCTGAAGCAAAACGGTTTGGTGCAGGAAAGTGATCAGCAATTTGAACGATGGCTCATAGAAAAAATTCAACGAAGAAAAGTGCTTGATAAAGAAAAGAGGGTGCAAGTAACTTCTTATAAAATACAAGTGGTTGTTCACATCATTCACAATGGCGAGGCGGTTGGTGTAGGCACTAACATACCGGATGCACAGGTTATTTCTCAAATTGCAGTACTCAATAGAGATTTCAAAAGACTTAACAGCGATGCAATCAATACGCCCGCTGAGTTTAAACCATTAGCGGGAGCAATTCCCATTGAATTTGTGTTGGCTCAAACGGATCCTAATGGCATGCCGACAACCGGTATCAAGAGGGTAAAAGGATTTAAACCTGACTACACCATTGAAGACAACATAGCACTCAAAGCGCAGAGCTATTGGCCTGCTGAAAACTATCTCAATATATGGGTGTGCTATCTTACCGATCGGTTTGGTTTTACACAGTTTCCAGTATCCACACTGCCGGGTCTTGAAAACTCTTCTCAAAACAGACTGACCGATGGCATCATCATTTCCTTTGAAGCTTTTGGTACATCTGACGATGGAAATTTTCTTCTTCATCCTATTTACGACAAAGGAAGAACCACCACTCATGAAATGGGCCACTTCTTTGGATTGCGGCATACCTGGGGAGATGAAGAAGCTTGCAAAGGAACTGACTATGTGGATGACACTCCTCCACAAGCATTGGCAACCCTGGGATGCCCCTCTCATCCACAGAAAGATTGTCCTTCTGCCAACCCGGTGAGTAAAATGTTTCAGAATTTTCTCGACTATACCAATGATGAGTGTATGAACTTATTTACGAAGGGTCAGGTAGACCGCATGAGTATTGTATTGGAAAATAGTCCACGCAGAGCAAGCCTGCTTTTACCGTTGTCACCCACACAGCCTGAAGTACAGTTTCCACAGCTATTTTCTCCCAATGGTGATGGTGTCAATGACTTTTGGCTTTGGACAAACACCTTAAAGTATGATGGCTGTAAACTTATCATCTACAATCGTTTTGGTAAAGCAGTGTATGAAACTACCTCTTATGATAATAGCTGGGATGGTCGATCTAATACAGGTCAGCCGTTGGAAGAGGAAGCCTATTATTATATAGTGAGGTGTGAAAATCAAAAAGATATTACCGGTGCCGTGCGAATGGTGCGGTAAATGAAAGCAGGAATGAGAAACGGATTGCTAAGCTGTATCTTACTTTTTTTATCGCTGCTGGCGACAGGGCAAAACGCACCCGCTTTTCGTCAGTTTTATTTCAATCCTTATTTGTTTAATCCTGCCTTTGCCGGCATGAATGGCTACACGGAAGTATCCTTAGTATATCGACAGCAATGGCTGGGTTTTAATAATGCACCGTCAGTTACCGGTATCACATTGCAATATCCTTCGCAAAACCGGGCTTCGTTTGGAATGAATTTTCTCACGCAGGAAGTAGTGGCCCTGCGCACAACATCTACACAGGCAACTTTTGCTTACCGTATTCCAATCACGGCCAACCAATTTTTGTTCTTTGGTTTATCAGGAGTTGCCGGCTATAATGATCTTAATCTAAATGGGGCTGATTATAGCAATGACCCCACCATTCTACATGCAGCTTCAAGCACATTTTATGGCGATGCTAATTTTGGTTTGGTTTATTCATTAGGAAGTCTTCGTTTGGGTTTTGCTTTACCTAAACTTTTTGGACAACACTACTTTAGTCCTCAGGATTTGGTAAACACCCGCTATGCGCAATTACGAAACCAACTTTATTCAGCGAGTTATAAATTTACAGCGGGCAGTTTTTCATTTGAGCCTTATGCACTCTATCGGATGAACCGCGATCTTCAAAATTGGTGGGAGGCTGCTACGCTGGTCTACTTCAAAGAAAAAATATGGACGGGCGTTTCTTATAATAGCGCACGTGGACTAGGATTTTTTCTCGGTGCGGACATCAAGGAAAAATTGCGTTTTGGTTACAGCTATGAAGTGCCACTGGCCAACAGTGAATTTATTTCCACCAGTTCACATGAAGTGCACTTGCAATTGCGACTTGGCAAGAAGCGTGTATTCAAATGGGCGGCCCGTTTTGCTGAACCAGAAAAAAAGATAGCAGAAGCAGTTGAACCAACAAATGAAGAACTAGCACTGATATTGAAAATCGTTCCTTCTGAAGTGACAGAGAAACCAAAAGAAGAACCTCTAGTATCCAACGTGGTCGAGAAGAAAGTTGTGACCGAACCGGCTAATAAAATTATAGGTAAGGCAGAAACGAATACGGTACACACCCGGCCTCCTGAGCAATCAACCCTGGCTGCAGGTATATATATTATTGCCGGCTCATTCCAAAGTTTAGATTTTGCCAAGGCACACAAAAAGCTTCTTTCCACATTGGGCTATCAGGATGTTAAATCCGGAATGAACCCCAACAACAAATTATTTTATGTCTATGTCTTCTCTTCTTATGACCTTGAAGAAAGCCGAAAGATGCGCGATCAATTGCACTTAAAGGAGGCAACCAAAGCAGCTTGGATTTTGAAAATAGAGTAGTTCTATTTATCGCAACAACTATTAGATCAATAACAAAAGGATACTGAATTAAAGTAGATTTTCTTTTGTCTACCTAACCTCTTGAAAGTCTGACTTTTATTTTTACCTTTATCCCGGTTCAGTATTTTTTTAACTGACGTTGACAATTTTTTTAACCTAATTTCTATCCACATGAAAACATTCAGTTGGCACTGGCTCATGGACAAAAGGTTCATGAACGTAATTTTATTTTTTGGTTTGATTGCTTTAGGTACTGCGTGTACTGACGAAGCAGATCTAAATCCCCCCTCTTCAAATGCATCTGATAAAGGAAAAGTCGGAACGTTTGATGCACCCATTATTTCTTGTGTGGGTGATGCGACAACGCAAACATCGATTACCATCAGAGTTTCAGCAGGTGCTACAGGTGCACCGGCAGGTTTCTCATTACACTGGATGACTCAGGAAGCACTTGATGCACTTAATGGAGTTTGGCCTTCTTCTGAGTCAGGCTTAATGTGCACGGGTAGTTTTTCGGGCAATGCAAATGGTCATGCATTTAATATCCCTGCAGGTAGCTATGTAGATGTTACCTTGGGTGATGTTTTGTTTGACACCCCAGGTGCCTCAAGCACTTGTGCAGAAGATCTTTTGTGCGGCACGCAATACGTATTCAGAGCCTTCGCCCATGCTACCAGCACCATGTTTAAAAGTAGCTGGAGCGCTAACCAAATTTGTAGCACCAATGCGTGTGTAGAAAATTGCGTGTATGGACAGGGCTACTGGAAGAATCATGGTCCAGTACCTTCTGGAAATAATGAATATGTGTGGCCACAAAGTGTAAAAGATAATGGATTGATGTTAGGAACTGTCAGTTACACTCCCCTTCAATTGCAGGCCATCTTGAATGCTACTGGAGCTACTAATGGAATAGTTAAGTTGGCTCATCAGCTGATCGCTGCTAAGATAAATGTTGCCAATGGCGCTGATGCTACAACAATTGC
>JANOUH010000061.1:0-2374 GCA_031416795.1 Cytophagales bacterium
TTACATAATCTTTGCCTGCTCTGCACAGGCTGGTAGTTTTTTTGTTTTGCATAATATAATTTTTTAGAATACAAAATTGCAAAACAAAAGCCCCTGCGTCAAGTGGGGGCTGCTTTTAACTACCAGAGGTTTAGTACAACATTGGTTTTGTGCAACTGGGGCTTGACAAACAAACATCAGTCAATTGCAAATCCAAGCTGTGGTTCGGGCTGGACAAACAACTTTCAAATTTTAGTTCTTAATTTCAACAACATATTTTCAATTGAGCATTTGTACCGGGCTGGACGAGCAATGAATTCCCTGCCTTCGCAAATACTCAACGTTGCCTGCTATTATTACTCATGCCCTCGTCCAAAAGAGCAAAATTTCTATGGCTAAACTTTTTCTTTTTGCCCTGACTATTCTAACAACTTCAGCAGTTGCGATTGGACAATCAAATCAAATCCTGCTATCCGACAGCGGGTATGCCGACGTAAACGCCACAAAACTTTACTGGGAAACGGCAGGTACCGGAGAAACCATTGTACTTATTCACGGCAGTTTTGGCGACCGAAGGTTTTGGAATAACCAACTCAAAGCATTGTCGAAAAAATATAGGGTGCTGCGCTATGATTTACGCGGCTACGGAAAATCGGCCCTTCCTCAACCGGATCAAACCTATACCGATGCAGATGACCTGAAAGCGCTGCTGGATTTTTTAGGCATTGGGAAAGCACATATCTGCGGTCTTTCCCTCGGAAGTATCGTTGCCATTGATTTTGCGCTTGCCTATCCCGGTAAAATCATTTCGCTGATCGCTTGCGGGCCGCGGGTGGCCGGAGATGGAGACGGCGAATATAGAACCCGCTATCACGATACAGTGTCTGCCGTCATTCAACAGGCAACGGCAATCCTAAAAGAGAAAGGAGTTCAGGATGCCACCGATTATTTGTGGACTGGTCAAAATGTTATGAGCAAGAGCATAGTATCCTCTAACACGAGAACGGCTATGATTCAAATGGGTTACGAATACTCCTGGTGGCGATACCTTTATTCAAGTAAGCGGGAGTTAGTTTTTCCTACAGGCATAAAAGATTTAAATAAAATTACCATCCCCACCCTTGTTGTAACGGCTGAATACGATCTTGAATTGTGTAAGCATGTTGCAGGGGTCATTGCAAAAGAAATTCCTCAGGCAAAACTGATTTCCATAAAAAACGCCGGGCATATGATGAACATGGATAACCCGGGGCAATTCAATAAATCGGTTTTCAAATTTATCAGGGATGTTCAGCGACAGGTAAAAAGTAAATGATAAAAAAATTATTTCACCTTAAAAGGATAGTCTATGAAACCATCTTGTTTTTTTAAAGTCATGATAACCTTCCTGCTGGTTTCTGGCGTATATCTATCAACCTCATTCGGACAAACATCGTCAATAACTTCACCCGATGGTATTCAAATAATGTATGAAGTGAAGGGCGAAGGCACAACTGCCCTGATTTTCGTTCACGGGTGGTCCTGCGACCGGACTTACTGGAACGGACAATTGGAAAGTTTCTCCGGAAAGTATAAAGTGGTCGCTGTTGATCTTGCTGGTCATGGAGAATCTGGCTTGGGGCGGAATCATTGGACAATGGAAGCATTTGGCAAAGATGTGGCAGCTGTGGTTAAAGCGCTTGACTTGAAAAATGTAATTATGATAGGTCACTCCATGGGTAGCGTAGTGATTGCAGAAGCAGCACGCCATCTGCCAGGCAGAGTGTCAGGATTGGTGATGGTGGATCAATACAAAAATCTGGGGCCGGGCATGACAACTGCTGAAGTGAAAAAATTAGCAGCCAGACTGCGAGACCATTTCACCGATTCGACAAAAGCGTTTGTACGCCGGATGTTCATCCCACGTTCTGATAGCTCGCTGGTAGAATGGGTGGCGGCCGACATGTCGTCTGCTCCGCCCAGCGTAGCCCTTGAAGCATTTGAAAATACTCTCAATTATAGCCGACGCATGCCGCAAACTCTTACTGAATTGCAACTGCCGGTGGTTGCCATCAATGATGCCAGAAGACCTACCGATTCTGCTTCGATGAAGCAATATGGAGTTGAAGTGATAATTATGGAAGGAGTAGGCCACTTTCTCATGATGGAAGATCCGAAACGATTCAACGAAATTCTTGGATTAGCCATAAAAAAAATTGTAAAGTGACTACCGCAGCCGAGTAAAACAGCAGGCAACAACTAAGGCTTCGTCGGGCCTGTAAGGCCAACGATGAAGCCTTAGTTGTACGGAACCGGCTATGAAGCATAAGGCCACTCTATGGGGATTGGTTGGGTGCCGACATTTTTGAGCTTTCCTCTCCGGGGAGAAAAGGATTGGCTTTGGTAAGGTCCTTCA
>JANOUH010000062.1:0-3128 GCA_031416795.1 Cytophagales bacterium
GGTCGCGGGTCATGTTGCCATTGACATCATAAGAATAATCATCGGTAGCAGCAGGGTTGCCGTCAATGAATCCGGCATAGTCATCTCCGATGTCAGTTACACGCAGTAGTTTGTTGCTTCCTGTTCCATAACTGTATTGAAGATTATCCATAAGTCCTGTAGTTCGCCTGTCGTTGCGCTGCAAGGCGGTGATGTTTCCATTGAGGTCATAAGCAAAACCGGTTTCGGCCAATGCACTATTTGACGGGGCTGTCCAGACGCCAGTTTTTTCCTTGAAGGTGGATGTCTTTATCCGGTTCATCGGATCGTAGGTGTAGATGTATCCATTTTGTTTCGTGGTGCCTAGGGCCAGGTTGTTACTCCAGGTCATACCACTAATGTTGCCATTGAACAGACCGGTGTTGCCAACGCCAAGTGTAGTTTCATTGTAGGCGAGGTTCATACCGAACAAATCATTTGTATCATCATTAGTAATTCCTGTGTTGGTAAGCGATGCATCGTTCATCGAAGTAAGCCATCCTCGAATGTTGTATCGGTAGTCGACACTTTGTTTGGCATTGGCGCCTGTTGCTCCGGTGCTGTGTAGTTTTTTATCCACGAGCTGACCAAGTTCGTTGTATTCATTCAATGACAACAGTATTTCCCCTGCGTTATTTAGATTATGCCATGTTTTCAGCAATCTGCCAGCGTGATCGTATTCAAATCTTCTTGTCGTTGTTTGGGTGGTCGTGCTAAAGGATGATCGAACGTTGGTCAAGGAAGCACCAATCGTTCCGAAGGATGCGTCTGCCATTAACAATGTTGAGGAAGCCGTAGAGGCTGATGAAAGTGTTATGGCATTTCCATTTCTTGTATAGGTAACCGCGGTGCCCGTTCTGTTAATTCTGAATACATCACTTGAATTTACTCCTGTTATGGTGGCTTTTATGGTGCCATTCTCATATACCTTCACCGTATTGGCAGACGTGAACTGAAAGGCGTAATTAATATTCGCTGAAGCCGCGTCTGGGTTAGCATCATTCAGTCCTATGTAGCGAGTGGTATTTCCTTCAGAATAAATCGCTTCCATCCATCCATTCTGTCCTGCTACGAGTTGCTGAACAGAAGCAGCTCCTGATGTTGTAGAAGTACTCTTTAATTGATTACCAACCTGCTGAACACTGACCAAATCTTTCCAAGTAACATCAGCTTCTGTATGGGTTAGTTTTGATTTTAAAACCTTTCCTGTGAAATCAACCACGTTTGTGATCAGATCTGTTCCCCCTTTATAGTTGTCGGCAAGAACTTGTGCCACCCGATACTTGTCGTCATAGTATGAGATAGATTTCAACCAGGTATACCCTCCCGTTATTCCACCATCCAATACTTTTATTTTGCTGCCGGTAACCTGGCCAACCAGTCGTAAATTTTCTACAGTCGGTTGTGAGTACATTATTCCATTAGAAGTTTCGCTTAAGCCTTCATTCAGATACGCATAGGTTCCAGACCATAATGACCGGAAAGAATAGTCATCATAATAGGTAACAGTAAGATATTTGTTCGCATCAACTTCTACATTGGTTGACCCTGTGCGTACCGGGTATGCTTTGTTCGTATAGCCGTGCACGTTACCCGTTGCGGCACCCACATAGGTCTCGCCCCATCGCGCAGAGATTTTCGCAAAATGAATATTCACCGCAGTCTGCATGGATAGTTGTGTAAGCTGCACCGTGGTGGTGGTGGTGTCTTTTATGCCTGTCATGATAGGGCGGTTGAGTTCATCGTATTTGGTGAATGTCCAGTATTTGATTGCACTCGCAGCACCAGCACGTTGGTTGCCATCCTGAGTAAGGATTAATCGATCACGATTATCATAGACCAAATACACTGGCTCGGCCCCGGGAACTTGCTTCATCGTCATGCGCATGCGGGCATCATACCGATATCGGAACGCCCAGTTTTTTAAGAAGTCATTTTTCTGTGCATCGGTCTTGCCATAGTATTCTGAAACGGGTGAGGTTTGTGTAATTCGCTTTACCGCTTCCGGAGGTATTACCACTACTAAGTTTCCAAAATCATCATAGATATAATAGGTGCTGGCATAGTTTGCATCATCGATGGCTAATGCTCCGGCAGTCACCTGAACTCGTTTGAGTATGGTTCTCCCCTCTTTATTGGTATACTCGATTACTTCGTTGCGCTCTTCGTCCTTTGTTTTGTTTTTATAAAGTTGGTTGGCACTATAATAGGTTGGTGCATCCGCTGTGCCGGCCTCAATTTTTCCGAAAGCATTGAGTGCTGTTGTGGTATACTCTTCCGTAGGATAAGTAAACGTCCATAAGAGCACTTCTGCTGTACCGTTAGTCTCGTAGGCCATCTTGATTGTTCTGTCCGTTGAGGTATAGCTATTTATTCCATCCGGCTTCCATGCTGCACCCGGTGATGCCTGCTCTATTACACGATTGATGGGAGATGATTCAAAGATTGTTTCGCTATAAGGAACGGGGTCATCGGCAATTTTATCAGAGGTATTGTTATAGAAATCAGAAACAACACCTGAGAAATTTCCATTGATATCAATGATGCCCGGTTTATACCATCCGTCAGTAAGGGTTGGAACTACTGGCAAATATTTTCTGCTCTCACGCCCATACTCATCATAGTAAACAGGCTGAACCAAATCAAATTTGTTGGGCGATCCTTGGGTTGAAACAGTCTGAATAGGTCTTCCCAATCCATCAAAATATTGAATGACCTGACTGATTTTATCGGCAGAAAGTGAATTGATGCTAGTAGGATCTGTCACATTATTATCCTGTATCGTATTGCTGATGACATAATTCATATTGAGCCCATCCAATTGTCCGGTAACGTTAAACGGATTTGAAGTGGCATTTCCTGTAAAGCCAGTCTTAGTTACCATTACTTTAAAGATGCCAGGAGTGGAAGTTGAAAAACTCTGTTCATTACCCACTTGAGCATCGCTTGCATTTGTCCACAGATAAGAGGCATATCCAGCACCAGCATCCAGGACGATCAAAGAACCTAGAACAACACGATTTCCATTTGAGGTGATCACCGGAATGGGCGCTATGAGCACATCCACCCATACCTTTGTACTTTGACATGAACTATTTGTAATCACCACA
>JANOUH010000063.1:0-16369 GCA_031416795.1 Cytophagales bacterium
AGAATTACTTAGAGTACAATTCAACGATTAACTGCTCGTTGATATTTTCTGGGATATCTTGCCTTGGAGGTAAGTTTATCAGTTTACCTGACATTTCGCTACCATCCCACTCTAACCAATTGTATTTTTTTGCGCTTTGAATTGACAACGAGTACGTGATTGTCTCCAGTGACTTTGACTTTTCACGAACAGCAACCACATCACCAGGACGCAGACTCACTGATGGGATATTCACCACCTCACCATTTACGGTAATGTGCTTATGAACCACTAACTGACGAGCTGCTCTGCGTGTAGGTGCAATGCCTAAACGGTACACCGTATTGTCTAATCTTGATTCTAACATTTGAAGTAACACCTCACCTGTCACACCCTTCTTACGTGATGCTTTATCAAAAATGTTTTCAAACTGACGTTCCAATACTCCGTAGATATACTTAGCCTTCTGCTTTTCTGCCAACTGTACGGCATATTCAGATTGCTTACGCTTCTTCCCTTTTCCGTGCATACCGGGAGGATAGTTCTTCTTTAGAAGTGCTTTACTCTCGCCAAGAATTGGCTCGTTAAATCTTCTGGAGATTCTGGCTTTGGGGCCGATGTATCTTGCCATGACTTATTCTTTGTCTTTTATTAATTAAACTCTTCTTTTCTTTGGAGGACGGCAACCATTATGAGGCATAGGGGTCAAATCCTTAATAATTGTTACCTCGATACCTGAAGCCTGAATGCTGCGGATAGCAGACTCGCGACCGGCACCAGGGCCTTTCACAAATACTTCTACTTTGCGCACACCCAATTCAAAGGCTTTGGTAGCGCACTCCTGAGCTGCAACCTGCGCTGCATACGGAGTGTTTTTCTTAGAGCCCTTAAAGCCCATCTTTCCGGCAGAAGCCCATGACACCACCTGTCCGGTAGTATTGGTCATGGCAATAATGATGTTATTGAAGGTGGCTCTAATGTGTGCTTGGCCTACGGCTTCCACATTTACCACACGCTTCTTGCTCTTGTCCTTCTTTTTTTCGACTGCTGGTGCTGCCATACAGAAAAGTTTATTTTCGTTTAGTGATGATTAACCTTTAGTTGCCTTCTTCTTGTTGGCTACCGTCTTACGCTTTCCTTTTCGGGTACGAGCGTTGTTCTTGGTAGTTTGTCCACGCACAGGCAATCCCTTGCGATGGCGAAGCCCTCTGTAACATCCGATGTCCATCAATCGCTTAATGCTAAGCTGAACTTCTGATTTGAGAGCTCCTTCGATTTTAAACTGCTCAGCAATGGCCGCACGAATCGCATTGGATTCCTCATCGTTCCATTCCTTCGCCTTCTTGTCCAAATTAACACCAACTTTATGTAGGATATTTTGAGCCGATCTGCGGCCGATACCATAAATGTAAGTCAGGGCGATTTCGCCTCTTTTGTTATCCGGAATATCTACACCAGCAATACGTGCCATAATTATCCTTGTCTTTGTTTATATCTTGGATTCTTCTTGTTGATTACAAACAACTTGCCTTTGCGTCTGATGATTTTGCAATCAGCGCTCCGTTTCTTTATAGATGCTCTTACTTTCATCTTATTTGTATCTAAATGTTATCCTTCCTTTTGTTAAATCGTATGGAGACATCTCCAACCGAACTTTATCACCTGGCAAAATTCGGATGTAATGCATCCTCATCTTACCTGAAATATGTGCCAACACTTCATGGCCGTTTTCCAACTGCACTCTGAACATCGCATTGGACAACGCTTCCAATATTGTTCCGTCTTGTTCTATCGACTTTTGTTTCGCCACTTGAATGAATAAGCTTCTTCTAAATATTCGTGTGTTGTCAATACTTCCGTTCTATTCTCAAATACCGCAACCATGTGCTCAAAGTGCGCTGATGGTTTACGATCCATGGTGCGAATGGTCCAACCATCCCGCTCCTGAATCACATTCTTGGTTCCCATGTTGATCATCGGCTCAATGGCGAAAACCATTCCTGCTTCAATCTTCACGCCCTTTCCCCTCTTTCCATAGTTAGGCACTTCCGGATCCTCGTGAAGATTTCTTCCGACTCCGTGACCAACTAACTCTCTCACCACTCCATACCCGAACTGTTCCACATAGTTTTGAATTGCAAAACCTATGTCACCAATTCGATTTCCTACTTTGGCGTGCCCAATTCCGAGATATAACGAGTTATATGTTCGGATTAGCAAATCAAGGCCTTCTTGCTTTACACCTTCCAAGGGGTAGGTGTAAGCCGAGTCACTATGAAATCCTTTAAACTGAACTCCACAGTCGATGGAAATGATATCACCTTCTTTTACTTCATACTCCCCAGGAATTCCATGCACCACGATCTCATTCGCAGAGATACATAAGGTGGCAGGGAAACTCCCTCCATAATTCTTAAAGGAAGGCACTCCTTGATGATCACGTATAAACTCTTCGGCAACTTTATCCAGATCTTTTGTTTTCACCCCGGGTTTTAACCTCTTGGCTACTTCAGCATGCGCTTTTCCTAAGATTTGCGCACTCTCTTTTATGATCTGAACTTCCTCTTCAGTCTTTAAATGAACCATTCAACTTTAAGCCGCAGCAAACTGAGAACGTCCTTTTACTCTTCCTGACTTCATCATTCCCTCATAATGCCTCATCAACAAGTAGCTCTCGATCTGCTGGAGTGTGTCAAGCACAACACCAACGAGGATCAATAGAGATGTTCCACCGTAGAATTGGGCAAAGTTCTGCGTTATTCCGACTCTCACTGCAAAGGCAGGAAGAATAGCAACGGCCGCTAAGAAGATGGCGCCTGGTAAAGTAATCTTTGATAAAATACTGTCTATAAATTCAGCCGTTTGTTTTCCTGGCTTAATACCTGGAACAAAACCACCGTTTCTTTTCAAATTGTCTGCAATGTCATTGGATGGAACTGTTATCGCGGTGTAAAAAAATGTGAACACCAGGATCAAAATACCAAACAATAAATTGTACTGCCATGAAGTGAAGTCTGCAAAGGTTGTTCCTACATAGGCACCTACATCACTGTCTCTCCAAATCTGTGCAATGAGCGGAGGTATGAACATCAAAGCCTGAGCAAAAATGATCGGCATAACACCCGCTGAATTCAGCTTCAATGGAATAAAGTCACGCTTACCGCCATACAACTTATTTCCTACCACCTGCTTCGCATACTGAACAGGAATCCTTCTTGTAGCTTGAGTCAAAGCAATCACACCAACCACCACAAAGAAGAGAGCTAGAATTTCAATGATGAACAAAAGCATTCCATTCATTCCTTTTGCGTCAAGTTCCTGGTAAATCGCTGCGGGAAAGCGTGATACAATACCAATCATGATCAACATGCTTATTCCGTTTCCAATACCCTTGTCGGTGATGCGCTCGCCTAACCACATACAGAACATCGTACCGGCAACCAGTATAACTATTGAACTTACCGTGAAGAATATGCCTGGGTTCAAAATAGCTTCTGCATTTACAGTTGCTCTGATGTAACCATACGATTGTGCCGCTGTTATTAAAATAGTAAGTACGCGTGTGAACTGATTCAATTTCTTACGACCACTGTCACCTTCCTTTTGAAGCTTGGTGAAATGAGGAACAGCCACTGTCAACAACTGAACAACAATGGATGCCGAGATATAAGGCATAATTCCTAAAGCAAAGATTGACGCTCTGCTGAATGAACCTCCAAGGAATGTGTTCAATAAATCAAAAATACCACCCTGATTTCCAGATAGAAGATTGGGATCAATTCCAGGAAGTACAATATAAGATCCTAAACGAAATATGATCAGGAATCCGATTGTATTGAAGATTTTAGTCCTCAGGTCCTCGATTGAAAAGATGTTCTTTATGGTTGTAAAGAAACGTTTCATTATTTCACAGTTGTGGCGGTGCCGCCTAAGTTTTCAATTGCTTTAGCTGCGGTGGCAGAGAAGGCATGAGCCTCAACGCTTACTTTTGATTTCAACTCACCGCGTCCTAATATTTTTACGCTATCCTTTTTTCCAACGATTCCGTTGTCTACCATTACTTGTAAAGTGATAGAAGGGACATTAATTTTTTGAGCCAGGTCTTCCAAAACATCAAGGTTAATCGATTTAAAATATACCTTATTGTTGTTCTTAAACCCAAACTTTGGAATACGTCTTTGAAGAGGCATCTGACCACCTTCAAATCCGAATTTCTTATGATATCCAGAACGAGACTGGGCTCCTTTATGACCTCGGCCTGCGGTGCTACCGCCAGAACCTTGACCTCTTCCGAGTCTCTTGTTATTTTTTACCGCTCCATCAGCCGGTTTAAGAGTATGCAGCTTCATGTTATAATTCGGTTACGCTCACTAAGTGTTTTACTTTTTTCACCATGCCTTGAATTTGTGGAGTATACTCCACTTCAACAGAACGATGAACTTTGCCTAATCCCAATGCCTGAATTGTTCTCAATTGAGTTTCAGGCCTTTTTATGGTACTGCGGGTTTGAGTAATTCTAACTTTTGCCATAACTCTTATCCGTTAAAAACTTTTGATAAAGAAACTCCACGATTACGCGCGATCGTTTGAGGATCACGCA
Source organism: Cytophagales bacterium (assembly GCA_031416795.1). GTDB lineage: Bacteria > Bacteroidota > Bacteroidia > Cytophagales > Cyclobacteriaceae > ELB16-189. The sequence goes on from JANOUH010000063.1 coordinate 4,580, forward strand.
TCGTAGTTAATGCCTTGAAAGTAGCTTTAACAACGTTGTGAGGATTTGAAGATCCTTTGGACTTTGCCAATACATTGTGTACTCCAGCACTTTCCAATACAGCGCGCATTGCACCACCTGCAATTACTCCGGTTCCAGGAGAAGCTGGTTTAAGTAATACGAAGCCACCACCGAATTTGCCAAGTGATTCATGAGGTACAGTACCCTTAATGATCGGCACCTTAACCAAGTGTTTCTTAGCATCATCAATGCCTTTGGTAATGGCATCAGTTACTTCGTTGGCTTTCCCAAGACCATAACCTACAACTCCATTTCCGTCTCCTACTACAACAATTGCGGCAAAGCTGAATCTTCTACCACCTTTCACCACTTTGGCTACTCGCTGGATCGCTACCACTTTTTCTTTCAGGTCGATTTCACTCGCCTTTACTGTGCTGACGTTACTTTGTGTCATGCTCTTTTAGAATTTTAATCCACCTTCTCTGGCACCTTCAGCCAAAGCTTTGATATTACCATGATAGAGATAACCATTGCGATCGAAAACAATTTCTTTCACACCGTTGGCTATTGCTTTTTCTGCTACTTTCTTTCCAACATTCTTAGAGATGTCGATATTAACACCACCTTTTTTGTCAAGTTCAATAGAAGAACTTGCCGTGATCGTATGCCCTTTTGAATCATCAATGATCTGAGCATAGATTACCTTGTTGCTGCGAAATACAGACAAACGAGGTCTTTCTGTCGTGCCCTCCATATTTTTACGGATTCCTTTCTTAATCCGCTCTCTTCTATTCTTAATATTTGCCATGACTAACTATTATTTAGCAGCTGCTTTACCAGCCTTTCTACGAACAAATTCACCGACAAAACGAATACCTTTTCCTTTATAAGGTTCAACGCTGCGCAACGACTTAATCTTTGCTGCAACCTGACCAATTAACTGTTTATCAATACCTTCTAATGTAATCGTAGGATTTTGACCTTTTTCCTGAGTGGCTACTACTTTAAGTTCAGATGGAATTCCAAGAATTACACTATGTGAATAACCTAAACTTAAATCCAACACGTTGCCTTGAGCGATTGCTTTATAACCTACTCCAATCAACTCTAATTGTCTCTTATAACCATTGCTTACACCTTCTACCATATTAGCTATGAGTGAACGATACAAACCATGCATTGCTTTATGACGCTTCTGTTCTGTTGGACGCTGAACAACTACTTCTCCATTCTCTAAAGTTATTTTAAAGTCAGGATCTACTAATTGCTTTAATTCACCTTTAGGTCCTTTTACAGTCACAATGTGATCTGCGAACGAGAATGTTACGCCCTTTGGAAGTTGAATTGGTAATCTACCTATACGTGACATGATCTTTCAATTAATAGATGTAACACAAAACTTCACCACCAACATTTAAAGCCTTAGCTTCCTTATCGGTTATCACTCCTTTCGATGTAGAAAGGATCGCAATACCTAGTCCGTTAAGAACTTTAGGCAGGCTATCCGCTCCTTTGTATTGACGTAACCCTGGACTACTTACGCGGTGCAATTTTGTTATTGCCGACTCTTTAGTCTCTGGGTTATACTTCAAAGCAATTTTGATGTTGCCTTGCTTATTGTCGGTGTCCTCAAACTTGTAATTGAGGATGTAACCTTTGTCAAAAAGCACCTTTGTTACCTCCTTCTTAATATTAGAAGCAGGAACCTCTACCACACGGTGACGTGCCTTAATGGCGTTACGCAACCGTGTTAAATAATCTGCTATTGGATCCGTTGTTTTCATTTGACTTATTTAAAAAGCAAACCCGTTTTTTGGAACGGGCTGCAAAGATATATAACAATTTCTGTTATTCAAAACTGTTATCTGGTTTCGTTCCCGACCTAGATACTCAGTAATAATATGTATGTAAAGCGCTTACCAGCTTGCCTTTGTCAAACCAGGAATTTTTCCTTCGTTTGCCATTTGGCGAAATTGGTTACGGCAAAGGCCAAACTTGCTCATATAGCCACGTGGGCGGCCAGTAAGTTTGCATCTGCTGCGTAAGCGCACAGCTGAGGAGCTACGGGGTAGTTTGTCCAACCCTTCCCAGTTACCGGCAGCCTTCAACGTTTTACGTTTTGCAGCATACCGAGCCACTAACTTCTCTTTTTTCTTGTCTCTAGCGATGATTGATAATTTTGCCATCTAATCAATTAATTTTTAGTAACAAAAGGCATTCCTAGTGCTTTTAGTAACTCATAGCTTTCCTCATCAGAAGCTGCTGAAGTCACAAAAGTGATATCCATACCATTGATCTTGCTCACCTTGTCGATAGAGATCTCAGGGAAAATGATTTGTTCTTTGACACCCAGCGTATAATTACCGCGTCCGTCAAAACCCTTATCACTTACTCCTTTGAAATCACGCACACGCGGAAGAGCTACGTTCATTAAACGGTCCATGAATTCATACATGCGATCTCCACGCAAAGTAACCTTTGCACCAATCGCCTGATCTGAACGGAGTTTAAAGTTCGAAATATCCTTCTTAGAGCGCGTAGCTACTGCCTTCTGACCGCTGATGGTTGTTAATTCTTCAACACCAACATCAATCAATTTCTTGTCTGCCACTGCCGCACCAATTCCTTTATTGATGCAAATTTTTTCAACTTTTGGTACTTGCATTACCGACTTATACTGAAATTTATCTTTCAGGCCGGGAACGATTTGCGTCAAGTACTTTTCTTTTAGTCTGGGAGTTGCCATTATTTTATTAATTCTCCGGTTTTCTTTGAATATCTCTGAAGCTTACCTTTTTCATTAAGCTTTCTTCCTGTTCTGGTTGATTTGCTATTGGATGGTTCAACCAACATCAAATTGCTGATATGGATTGTTCCTTCCATCTTCTTGATTCCACCTTCAGGCTTGCCTGCTGATGGCTTCTGGTGTTTAGTCACCATATTGATGCCCTCTACAATCGCACGATTTTTATCTGCAAAAATCTCTAATACTTTACCGGTTTTTGTTTTGTCATCACCGGCCAGCACTTTTACAGTATCCCCTTTGCGGATATGTAGTTTAGGCTGCTTGTTAAATTTTCTTTCCATGATATTATAGAACTTCTGGTGCTAATGAAACGATTTTCATGAACTGCTTCTCTCTCAACTCACGGGCAACAGGGCCAAAAATACGCGTTCCGCGAGGTTCATCCTGAGCATTCAAAAGAACAACTGCATTATCCTCAAAACGGATGTATGAGCCGTCCTTTCTTCTGATTTCTTTCCTGGTGCGAACGATAACAGCCTTTGATACAGTTCCTTTTTTAATCTGGCTGGTAGGAATTGCTGACTTTACAGTCACGACAATTTTATCACCCACGCTAGCGGATCCTTTTCTGGTTCCACCCAATACATGCATACAAAGAACTTCTTTTGCACCACTATTATCTGCTACGTTAAGTCTGCTTTCTGTCTGTATCATAATTACTTAGCCTTTTCAATGATTTCAACCAATCTCCATCTCTTGCTTTTGCTCAACGGGCGAGTTTCCATGACGCGCACAGTATCTCCGATACCAGCCTCATTTTTTTCATCGTGAGCCATGAACTTGGTCGTTTTGTTCATGAATTTTCCATAGATAGGGTGCTTCACCTTGCGGTCAATTGCAATTGTGATTGACTTAGTCATCTTATTGCTAACCACTTTACCTACACGTTCTTTTCTTAGGTTTCTTGCCGTCTCCATGAGAAATTACTTTTGAGTTTCTTTTCCTTTTAATTCAGTCTTCAGGCGGGCAATTAGCCTGCGTGTTTCTTTTATTCTCATTGGGTTTTCAATCGCTGAAACCTGATGAGCAAATTTCATTTTGCGTAAAGCCTCTGCCTCACTTCCAATCTTCTCGTTCAGCTCCGCTAAAGTCAATCCTTTAATCTCTGCGTTTTTCATTTTGCTGCTTGTTCTACGTAATCTCTTCTAACAGTAAACTTTGTTTTGATTGGAAGCTTTCCATCCGCTAATGCCAATGCTTTTTTTGCAGTTGCCTCAGTAACCCCACCTGCTTCAAACAAGATCGTACCTGGCTTTATCACTGCTACCCAATATTCAGGAGCTCCTTTACCTTTACCCATACGTACTTCAGCAGGCTTGCGAGTAATCGGCTTGTCTGGGAAAACTCTGATCCAAACCTGACCTTCGCGTTTCATTTCGCGGGTAACTGCTACTCTGGCTGCTTCTAACTGACGAGCTGTGAGCCAGCATGGTTCCAAAGCTTTCAATGCAAATGATCCGAAGGCTATAGAATGACCACGAGTGGCGCTTCCTTTCGTCTTTCCCTTTTGCATTTTTCTGAATTTCGTCCGCTTGGGCTGTAACATGATTTACTATCTTTTAAAGTCTTCTAATTATTTTCTTCTGTCCCCTGACTTCTCTCCTCCTCTTGCTCCGCGATCATCTCTTCCGCCACGATCACTTCTTCCGCCACGATCACGATCACCTCCTCTTCTTCTATCGCCTCCACCTTGCTGACCTCCTTTGTTTTCTCCAGCTGCATTGCTTACCACTCCTATGTTAGGAGATAAGTCACGCTTGCCATATACTTCACCTTTGAAGATCCACACTTTGATACCTATCTTACCATACACGGTCTGAGCTTCAGAAATTGCGTAATCGATATCAGCACGAAGTGTGTGAAGAGGAATTCTTCCTTCTTTATATTGTTCAGTACGAGCCATATCGGCACCTGCCAAACGGCCAGACAGTTTTACTTTGATGCCTTCTGCACCCACTCTCATGGTAGAAGCAATTGCTTGCTTCATTGCTCTGCGGTAAGAAATCCTTGCTTCAAGTTGTTGAGCGATTGACTCACCAACCAACCTTGCATCCAACTCAGGACGCTTAATTTCGAAGATATTGATCTGCACATCCTTATTGGTGAGCTTCTTCAATTCTTCTTTGATTTTATCTACTTCATTACCACCTTTTCCAATTACTACACCAGGACGGGCAGTATGAATGGTCAGGGTAATTCTCTTCAATGTGCGCTCAATAACAACTTTAGAAATGCCGCCTTTTTGAATACGCGCATCGATATATTTTCTGATTTTTTGATCTTCTACTAGTTTATCAGCGAAGTTATTTCCACCAAACCAGCTAGAATCCCATCCACGGACGATACCTAATCTGAATCCTACAGGGTTAATCTTCTGTCCCATTATTCTTTAGTTTCTTTTGGTTCTGACTTAGCTACTTCAGCCTTTGCGGGCATGCGATCAACAACCAATGTAACATGGTTAGATCTTTTTCTGATTCTGTGTGCTCTACCCTGAGGGGCAGGACGCAGGCGTTTTAATTGGCGACCTCCATCTACGAAAACTTCTTTCACGAAAAGGTCAGCTTCTTCAAGCTTCACATCGCTGTTCTTAGCTTCCCAGCTGCTGATGGCAGAAAGAAGAAGCTTTTCCATTTTAGCAGAAGCATGCTGTGCTTCATACTTCAGGATGCTCAACGCTCTGCTCACTCTTTCGCCACGGATCAAGTCCGCAACCAATCTCATCTTACGAGGAGAAGAAGGAACATTTTTCAAATAAGATGTAGCAGGCCCTTGCTTTGCAGCTTCCTTCACTGCTGCGATCTTTTCTCTTTTCTGAACCGATCCTTTCTTTTTCTTAACTGTTTCCATACCCGGAATTCTTAACTGTTATTATTAGGCCTTGTTATTTCCTGAGTGTCCCTTGAAGGTGCGAGTTGGAGCAAATTCTCCCAACTTATGCCCTACCATGTTCTCCGTTACATACACCGGAATAAACTTATTTCCATTATGTACTGCGAACGTGTGACCGATGCAATCCGGAGTGATGGTAGATCTGCGTGACCAGGTTTTGATCACTGATTTCTTACCAGCTTGTTCCATAGTCTGCACCTTTTTAGCCAAGCGTGCATCTAAATAAGGACCTTTTTTAATTGACCTTCCCATAATTATTTCTTCCTTCTAGCAATGATTAAACCATCAGAATACTTCTTTGGATGACGCGTCTTCTTGCCTTTCGACAATAAGCCGTTTCTAGAGCGGGGGTGACCTCCTGAAGCTCTACCTTCTCCACCACCCATCGGGTGATCAACAGGGTTCATCGCAACTGGCCTTGTACGAGGACGAACGCCTCTCCAACGACTGCGACCCGCCTTTCCAACACTTTCGTTCATGTGCTCTGCATTTGATACTGTTCCTACAGTAGCAAGGCAATTCACCAATACGTTACGTAATTCACCAGAAGGCATCTTCAACGTAGCATAAACTGCTTCGCGAGCTACCAACTGCACAAATGAACCGGCACTGCGAGCAATTGCTGCACCACGACCTGGCTTTATTTCTACGTTATGAACAATCGTTCCAATAGGAATTTTGGAAAGAGGAAGTGCATTTCCGACTTCGGGAGCGATATCCGTACCTGAAATCAATGTCTGACCTACTTTTATTCCTTGTGGTGCGATGATATATGACTTAACACCATCTACATAATAAATCTTAGCAATACGAGCAGTTCTTGAAGGATCGTACTCGATAGATTTTACAACTGCAGGGATTCCGAAACGATCACGTTTGAAATCAATGATACGTGTCTTTTGCTTATGACCACCACCAATATAGCGCATGGTCATTTTTCCCGTGTTATTACGACCTCCCGTTTTCTTGAGGGTAAGCAGCAGAGACTTCTCTGGCTTGGTTTCCGTAATATCTTCAAAACCAGGAGACAACCTGTGACGGGTTCCCGCGGTAATTGGTCTAAGTTTCTTCAACGCCATTGCTCAAATATTATACGTTGCTATAAAAATCGATTACTTCTCCTTCAGCCAACGTAACGATAGCTTTTTTGTAGCTAGCCTTGCGACCAGACAACACACCTGCCTTCGTAAAACGAGACTTGAATTTTCCTAACACGTTGATCGTATTCACACGAGCCACGTTAACACCATACATTTTCTCTACGGCATTCTTTATCTCTACTTTATTAGCTTCAGGAGCTACGATAAAGCCATACTTACCTTTCTCATTCAAGGCAGATACTTTCTCAGTAACCAGGGGGCTGCTTAATATACTCATGGTATTACTGTTTATTTAATAGGTTATCAATCTTGCTCAATGAGCTCTCTACTAAAATCAACTGCCCAGCATTCATCACATCATACGTGTTGATTTGATCCGCTGTAACAATCTTAGCGTTTTGAACATTTCTGCCCGAAAGAACAATGCTAGAATTTGTTTCAGGAAGAACAAGAAGCGTCTTCTTACCTTCCAATGAAAGCGACTTAAGCATCGCTAAATATTGTTTGGTCTTAGGAGCTGCGAAATTGAAATCCTCAACTACTAAAATCATATTATCCTTTGCCTTATAAGCCAGTGCTGATTTACGAGCAAGATCTTTAACCTTCTTATTCAATTTGAAAGAGTAATCTCTTGGCTGAGGGCCGAATACACGACCTCCACCTTTGTATTGAGGGTTTTTGATATTACCCGCACGGGCTCCACCAGTACCTTTTTGCTTCTTAAGCTTCCTAGATGAACCAGAGATCTCATTACGCTGCTTAGACTTATGAGTGCCCTGGCGCTGATTAGCCAAAAAGCTCTTTACATCTAACCAGATAGCATGGTCATTAGGCTCTATACCGAAAACCTCGCTAGTGAGGTTTACCATGCGGCCGGTGCTTTCACCGCTATATTTTACAACTGCTATGTCCATTACTTCTGCAGGATTATGGTTGAATTCTTTGCGCCAGGAACAGATCCACTAACCAGAATCAGATTTTTATCTGCCATGATTTTAATGACTTCCAGGTTCATTGTTTTTACGCGATCCGTACCCATACGGCCGGGGAGACGCTTTCCTTTGATAACCCGGGAAGCGAATGAAGCATTACCCATAGAACCAGGAGCACGAAGGCGATTATGCTGACCGTGAGTTTGACCACCCACACCGGCAAAACCGTAGCGCTTTACAACGCCCTGGAATCCTTTTCCTTTTGAAGTACCTACTGCATCGATGAAGTCTCCTTCTGCAAATACGTCATTCAGGTTAATCTCTTTTCCCAATTCAGCTATAGCATCGAATTCCTGACCGAAGTCTCTGAACTCTACGATGGCTCTCTTGGGAGTCGTGTTGGCTTTTTTGAAATGACCAACCAGCGGCTTGGTGGTGTTCTTCTCTTTCTTCTCTCCGAAGGAAAGTTGAACGGCTCTGTATCCGTCTGTCTCAGCGTTCTTCACCTGAGTGACTACACATGGGCCAGCCTCGATGACAGTTACAGCTATATTCTGGCCATCTGGGCCAAATACGCTTGTCATTCCTATTTTACGTCCTATTATTCCAGGCATGGTTGAAACCTATTTTGCTTGTTTTTTAATCGATTTGCGGGTTTTGTACCGCAAAAAGGACTGCAAAGATAGGAACTAAAGCTTAGGTAACAAGAACCGGTTTCAAAAAAATATAGGAATTTGGGTTTCCTGTTTTAAAAGCTAAATTATTCCGAAATAAGTCATTGATATACAGATTCTTAATTAAAATAAGATAAACTATTTTATTTAGGGTTGAAATACTGATCGCTCTTAATTTTCCTCAAAGATGAAAAAGGACTTACTTTTCCGGTCAATTGTTGAGACACCCGATGAACCGTGAAAAATATTGGAAAGAAGGTCTGACATTGAGTTTTATTCTCGCTTGTCTTTTCCTTATCGATGTGCTGGTTGGGAGTGTCCATATTCCTTTGAAAGAAATCTTGTCGGTATTTACTGGCGAGCCAACCGCCACCTCAGACATACTATTAGAATTCAGGCTCCCAAAAGCCATGACCTGCGTACTTGCTGGGGGAGCCCTGGCAACCGGTGGCCTTCTCATGCAAACTCTTTTCAGAAATCCCCTGGCGGGACCTGATGTCCTTGGTCTTAGTTCGGGCGCAAGCCTGATGGTTGCTATCCTGATTTTCGTTAGTCAATCAAATGCAGGACTTAGTCTCCTGTTTTTTAATAGTCCCTGGAGCATTGCCATTGGCGCTAGTGTTGGTGGTGGGCTTATTTTCATTTTGATTATCGCCATTGCTCAATATATAAAAGACAATACCTCTCTTTTAATAATCGGCTTAATGGTGAGTGCCGTCACCTCCTCATTAGTAAGTGTTCTTCAATTTATTGGCAAAGCTGAGGATCTCCAGACTTTTATGATATGGACACTTGGAAACGTGGGGAGCACTAGTTGGAATGAACTAAAAGTGATGGCAGTAGTCATCAGTGTGGGGATAGCAGTTGCCTATTTTTCAAGTAAATCATTGAATAGTTGGCTTTTGGGAGAAAATTATGCACAAGGGCTGGGTATGAATGTGGCCCGCTCCCGCTTTTGGATTGTGGTGAGTACGGGTTTATTGACTGGTGCTGTTACTGCATTTTGTGGCCCAATCACTTTTGTGGGATTGGCCGTCCCTCATTTAGTCAGGTTGTTGGTTCCTACAACCAATCATAAGATCCTGATACCGGCTGTGATTTGTGGGGGCGCAAGCTTATTACTTTTCTGTGATTTGATCTCGCAATTGCCTGGTAGCACACAAATTCTTCCGTTGAATGCAGTGACCTCATTAATAGGTGCACCAATCGTTATTTGGATGATCATTAAATCAAAGCCTGTCCGTGTCTGAACGCAAAACGATAGTGCAAACCTCCGACTTATCCATTGGCTATAAACTGGATGGTGAAGTGCTTAGCCTTTTTGAGAATCTCAATATCACACTCTCGGCCGGAGAACTGGTTTGTTTCATGGGGCCCAACGGAATTGGAAAGTCATCGCTGATCAGAACGCTGGCGGGACTACAAAAACCTTTGGATGGAGAAATCTATATCCCCAAAGAACAAGCTATTGCGTTGGTGCTTACCGACAAGATAACCGCAATAAACATGAGTGTGTATGATCTGATCTCATATGGTCGCTATCCCTATTTGAGTTGGAGTATTTCGCTCAGCGAAAAAGATTACGCGTTAATTAATGAGGCGATTGCCCTCGTACACATTGCGCCACTAATCCATAAAAGATTATATGAATTGAGTGATGGCCAACTTCAAATGGTCATGATCGCGAAAGCACTTACCCAGGACACACCGGTTTTGTTTTTGGATGAGCCCACCGCTCATTTGGATTTAAATAACCGTGTGGAGATCATGAACACACTGCGAGAACTTTCGCGAACAGCAGGTAAAGCAATTTTAGTAGCCACCCACGAACTTGATCTCGCTTTACAAACGGCAGACAGAATTTGGCTCGCCACACAAGATAAAAAAATAAAAGAAGGCATTCCCGAGGATCTGGTTTTGGACGGTTCCTTCGATCAAGTATTTCAATTCAAAGGCTTCAATTTAAAAACGGGAAAGGTGCATCATAAACCTTATCGCAATCTTTCGGTGAGTCTTAGCGGAGAAGGGCACGAATATCTTTGGACTAAAAACGCTCTGGAACGTGCAGGCTATAAAATAGAGAAAGATTCATCTATCTCAATCCATATAAAGACATCCGCAAACATAACCTCATGGACTTTAGCTTCAGAGATTAACGATGCAGCTTTTAGTTCATTGGAAGAACTACTGAACAACTTAAAATCCTATTAGATTTTTAAGTTGTTCAATCTTTTTTTTTAGATACGCTCAACACCTAACCCTGGTTTATCAGAACAAAACATAATACCATCCTTCAAAATAAATCCACCCTTCACCTCATCGCGACCTAAATCAAGGCTTCCATCCAAATCAATATATTTTGTATTGGCACAAGCAAAAGCAGCATGAAGCGCAGCCGTGATACTGACGATGCCTTCGTCATTACAACCCCAGAATAAATCAATTTTTGCCTGCCCAGCGATGTCTGCAATTTTTAAGGCCTGACTTACTCCTCCACATTTCATCAGCTTAATATTGAAAATACCTGAAGCGATGGGAGGCGTTACCAAATCCAGTGCATTTTCTGGCGTGAGCAGCGATTCATCTGCCGCAATTATAGTTCTGATTTCCTGTGGGAGTTGCTTCATCTCGGCAACTGATTTTGCAGGAAGTGGTTGCTCGATCAGTTCAATATTAAGGTGCTTTGTTTTTTGATAAAACTCGATCGTTTGATTGGTGGTGTAGCCCTGGTTGGCATCAATCCGGATCACGAACTTATTTCCAAACTTTTCTCTCAGCTTCACCATTCGTTCGATATCCTCACTTAAGTCTTTACCCAGTTTTACCTTGAGTACTTTGAAACCTCGCTCGCCATACTCCTGCGCTTCTTTCAACGTTTCCTCCACGTTTTTAATACCAATCGTATTTGAAGTGGGTAGTGAGTGGATTTTTTGACCTAAATATTTTACAAGCGGAACATCCAGATATTTTGTGAACGCATCGTACAATGCAATATCAAGCGCAGCTCGTGCTGCAGGATTGGCTGGAAGTTTTTGCCAGATCTCATAAGTGAGTTGATTAATCTCCCGAATATCTCTTCCAATTAAAAATTGAATGTTGCTTTCTTTCAACGCATCCATGCAACTGTCAAAATATTCACCGGTTACATACTCACTCGGATTCCCCGAACCAATTCCTGTAAGGCCATTGTCCAGTGTGATCTCAACAAAAGCATTTAATACCTCATCAACCGTTTTAAAAGCGATGGTATAAGGCTTTGTGTTTTCAAGATCTGCCCTCCAAACCTTTATATCTTTAATTCTCATTTTTGAGTCTTTATTAAACTTGTGCGATTGATTTATCAATCATGTCTTTAAAAATTGCCACGAGACGATCAACGCCATCTT
>JANOUH010000064.1:0-6436 GCA_031416795.1 Cytophagales bacterium
GTTGCCGATTTTAATGATGCTAATTCAGCCAGGTAGGCGCTTGAGGCAACATCAGCAGGTGCGGCAATTACAATTTGAGTGGGAGCAGATAAAAGTACTGGTTTCCAGGTACCACCATTTTCATCCAATCCTGAAAATTCATAGGAAGAAAAGTTTGCACGTCTAGGCATATCATTCTCACATGACATGATCAGCACGGCCACACAAAGAAGGGTAAGAAATGTAATTATATTTTTTTTCATGAGTGGATTCAAATTATTGTGAGTCTTTAACTTTAAATTGGTAAGTAGCGCCCACACCAATGTTGGTGGACTTTCCCATATTTCTTCCATCGATCACCTGAGAGTAATAGGCCAACACACCGAGCCCCTTTAATTTTTCCTTGAAATAATATTGAGCAAAAAACCCAACCTGCTCCACCTCCATTTTATTGGTAGGCTGAGGGGAATTATACGGGCGAATATCATCACCGCTAATAGATTTTAATGCCGTGTAACTAGCTTCTATCCTGAGTGCATACTTAAACAACCACGTTCCCAGAGTTGCATTATAATTCCATGCATTCGGCACATCCATATAGGTGGTGTAATAACTACCGTTGTTATAATAGTAATCCCGCTCCACTTCCGTCTGGCCTCTCCAAAGGTGAGCACCGGCAACACGTGCATACATTCCCTTATCAAGTTGGTAGTGAAGTATTCCTCTCAGGGTCCACTCATTGGCGCCTAGTCCTATACTGTAAGGCAGGTAATCAGAGAGGTAATTCGACATGGGGGTGGCAAAGGCAGCCGTACCGAGAAGTTTCAAATTACCTGAGCCAATTTCTTTTTTTATGATTTCATATTTCAAGGCAATACTGATATCCTGAAAGCCTTCCACACCGGCAATTTGCCCGCCAGTAGATTTCGTCTGCACATAAGGCGTTGCGATGAGCAGATTAAGTTTATCGGTAATTCCTGCTGCCACCATCGGCATCACGGTAGCACGTGTAAACGTCCCAATGTTTTCATTGCCGCGCAGGTAAGTTCCTTCCCAATATTGATTCCATTCACCATGATCATACGTAAGAGCCACGCACAGTTCATACTTCTTCATGAGAATTTCATCGGAAGGTGTTTGTGCCAACAGGGGGCTAGCTCCAAACAGCGATAAGGTAAATAGACTGAGTAGTAAATATTTTTTCATTCGTTAAATTTTAAATGCTTTCGGAGGTTTTTTAGTCGCTCTTGTTTTTGATTCATTAATCATGTTTATCCGTCATGACGAAATATTACTTCGCTCAATAGATAAATGCATGAAAAAGAATGAAGACAATCTCAGTTGGTCAATGACGCAACACGAGTTGAACCACCGGACAAGTTATATCCGGAAAAAAGAAAGATTACACTTTGGGAGGAGGACTATTCAGTTGAATCGCGAGGGATTCATAAACAGTAGTGTGGGTGCAATAAGTAAGCACGTTGTTCCAACCGCTTTCCTCTGACTGAAGAACCGTAGAACAAGCAATATAATCCTTAATGAAATTCTGAATGGTTTTGCTGCTGCCCTTTTCACTGGAAGGTTTGTCCGTGAACGTTTTTACATAATCAGTCAGCGCCTGTTTGATCTCTTTGGATGTGTTGTCTTTTACACAGACAATATAGAGTGTATCGCTTATGTAACGCTGCTTCACCATGCGGTAAACTTCCCCTTCATGTTCAAACTCGCCATCTACGCGGGTAAACTCCCGGGAGTCTGTAGCATAAGGAATAGTAATAGGTACTTTAATGGTGATTTCTTCTTCAGGCAGGAAATTATTATCGTCAAAAAGGGCTCTCATTTCCTTTTGATTGACGAACTGAAGGCCCATAAAAACACCATAGTATCCCAGTACATTGAGCAGGAATAAAACGAGCAGAACTATGGTTAGACCTCTTTTCACAATCCGAAATGTAGGTAATTATTCTAATTTCCAAAATATAGTTTGGCCTAGCGAGCCAGAAAGGGCGTTTTTTTCCTAATAAACAGGATCAAATGTGCTCTTTTTTGTTCTTCACCAAGTCATACATCAACTCGCGGGCGCGGTGCAATTGAGCTTTCACTGTTCCGAGAGGGGCATCCAGTTCTACCGCTATTTCTTCATAACTTAATTCATGAAAGTATCGAAGCCTCACCAGTTTTTGGTATTTGGCCGGCAGCATACTCACAAACGCCTGAATAATTTCTTCTTTCTGTGCTTTGATAGCTTCATCTTGTGGGTTCAAAATTCCCATGTCTTGCACATCAATAGACACCGACTGGCCATCATCATCGGTATAGGTGTTCTCGATGCTTAGTGTTTTTAATCTCCTTTTTCGAATGTGATCAATGGTATTGTTGGTTGCGATACGAAAAAGCCAGGTGCTGAATGTAAAGTCTTTCTTAAACTTATGTAAACTGCGGAAGGCTTTAGAAAATGATTCCATCATCAGATCTTCGGCATCGTCTACATTGCGTACCATTTTTAAGATCAAGGCATACACCGCCCGCCTATAGCGCTGAAGAAGCTTAGCATAGGCTTTATCATCACCAGCTACGGCCATATCGATCAGCTTGAAATCTTCAAGCGCCTTGGGTGAAAACCTACTTTCGTCTAACTCTTCCATCGTATTCTTTTGGCAACTAACGCACGCAGCCCGGTTACAAGATAGTAAAAGGGGAAAATAAAATCTAAAAGTGGTGTTTTCCACGCCTCAAACTGGCAACCTAAACGCTCTGATGCCTTATTTAATAACGTAACCAGCAACACCCAACGCAGCAAGAATACCGAGAGCAATGGCCATGGTGGGTGAACAAAAAATATCAGTGGTAAAACAAGAAACCAGGTGAATAACCAACTGATCATGAATAATCCTAAAATCAATTTGTCAGAAAATTTATAACGCTTTCCAGCAAATAGATGCCTTAACTTCTGATTCAAAAAATCAGACCACGTTTTTTTTGGTGAAGAAAGAACTGTGGCATCCCGGCCGATACATACCTGGGTATTTGTCTCCTTTGCGTGAAGATTCACAAACAGATCATCGTCACCCCCCATCACTCCCAAATAGTTATTGAAGCCTTTGCTCTGAAGAAAAAGTGATTTGGAATAAGCGAGGTTGCGGCCAACACCCATATAAGGTCTGCCAAGAAGTGCCATTCCTAAACATTGTATACCGGTAAGCAGTGACTCAAAACGTATGAAAGCATTTAGCAGTCCTTCCGCTTTTTGATAAGGTGAAAAACCAAGAACAAATTGAGTCTGGTCATCATATCGTTCTGTCATCCGGGTGATCCAGGTTTTACCATCGGGCCGGCAATCGGCATCTGTAAACAACAACCAATCATACTTTGCTGCCCTGATGCCCAAGGTGATACCGAATTTTTTCCCGTTGATGTACTCCGGCTTATTTACTACACGAACCATCTTAAGCCGGCTATCTTGTTGGGTGGCTTGAAGCAAATAGTCGTACGTTCCGTCATTAGACCGATCTTCCACTATAACGATCTCAAATTCAGGGTGATTCTGCTGCTGCAGCATCGGCACCAGCTCTTTTATATTTTGTTCTTCATCATGTGCACACACGATCACCGAAACCGGCTTTGGCTTTTGTAATACAGTATTGTCCTTTCGGGAGAAGGCAAACAAAAAAAAGGACAGATAGAGGATCTGAATACCGATTAATGCAAAACAGATAAGAACTAAAATTGACAAGGCATTGATTTTTGAATGCACAAAGATAAAGCCTTATCAGAAATGGAAAACTATTTATATGCCACCATCCACTCTTTAATTGCAAGATTGTTTCAATTTGGAGAGGGTGGCTGGTGAGGTTAACTTTGCGCCCGAATGAAATTCAGCCTCACCGCCAAAGACCCTCACTCAAAAGCACGAGCAGGAGTAATAAACACCGATCACGGTGAAATTCAAACACCTATTTTTATGCCTGTAGGCACAGCCGGTTCAGTAAAGGCCGTACACCAACGCGAATTAAAAAATGACATAGACGCCAAAATCATTTTAGGCAATACCTATCACCTCTACTTAAGGCCTGGTCTCTCTTTGTTGGAGAAAGCGGGTGGCCTTCATCAGTTTATAGGTTGGGACAGGCCAATACTTACAGATAGCGGTGGATATCAGGTGTATTCACTGGGAGAAAACAGAAAGATAAAGGAAGATGGCGTGGTTTTTAAATCGCATATTGATGGCTCAAAGCACACATTTACGCCAGAAGGTGTCATGGATATTGAGAGAACGATTGGTGCCGACATTATTATGGCTTTTGATGAGTGTACACCTTATCCATGCGAATATGACTATGCAAAAAAATCGATGGGCCTAACTCACCGGTGGCTTGAGCGATGTGTAAAGCGTGTCAATGAGACCAATCCGAAATACGGATATGAACAGGCCTTATTTCCAATCGTGCAGGGCAGTGTTTACAAAGACTTGCGGCAGCAGTCTGCAGAATTTATTGCTAATCAAAATCAACAAGGGAATGCCATTGGAGGACTTTCGGTGGGAGAACCTCACGAAATGATGTATGAGATGACAGACCTCGTTTGCAACATCTTGCCATCAGACAAGCCACGCTATATAATGGGTGTTGGCACTCCTGAAAATATATTGGAATGCATTGCCCTTGGTATTGACATGTTTGACTGCGTGATGCCCACACGCAATGCCCGAAATGGAATGTTGTTTACTACCCAAGGGATCATCAATATTCGAAACGAAAAATGGAAAGATGACTTAAGTGCACTTGATATTGAGTTAGGTGGTCATATAAGCACTTCCTATTCCAAGGCATATCTGCGACATCTTATTATCTCTAAAGAAATTTTAGGCGCACAAATTGCTTCCGTCCACAACCTTACCTTCTATCTTTGGCTGGTGCGGCAGGCCAGACAAAAAATTGAAGAAGGCACCTTTACTGAATGGAAAAATAAAATGGTGAAAACCGTATCTCAACGCCTCTAAAAAACGCATGACCATACTCGATCGGTATATCATCAAGAAAATTCTCTCTACCTTTTTTTATGTGGTGCTCATTCTGGTTGCCATCATTGCCGTCATTGACATTACAGAAAAGATTGACAAGTTCTCCAAGAATAATCTTGGCGTTGATGCCGTGCTCGGTTATTATGGAGACTTCATTCCGTGGATCGCAGGACTGCTGACCCCCATCACCGTTTTTATCTCTGTCGTATATGTTACATCGCGGATGGCTGCGCACACGGAAATCATTGCAATTCTAAGTAGTGGCGTGAGCTTCAAACGACTTTTAGTTCCCTACATGATGGCATCTTTTGTGATCGCCAGCATCACCTTCTATCTTAATGGGTGGGTGATTCCAAAATCCAACCAGGACCGGATCCTCTTTGAAATGCAGTACTTCAAGAATAATAATAATTCAAATCGGGGCAATATTCACATGCAGATTGAACCCAGCGTGTACTTGTTTATACAAAGCTATAACAGCCAGACAAATAATGGATTTCAATTTTCATTAGAGCGTTTTGATAACAACCGACTTATTGAAAAGATAACAGCTGAAAACATACAATGGGATTCTGTAAAGCAAAAATGGACTCTTAGATATTGGAAAAAGAAAATGGTTGACAGTTTGTTTACCGTTCGGCATGGGCCTTCATCTGTTTCCTTAGCCTCTAAGGGCGAAAGTCTGGATACTACACTATCCGTCACGCCAAAAGATTTTGATAACAACGACCGTAATTATGATGGATTAACCATGGGCGAACTAACTGATCACATCGCCAAGATGAAGTTTCGCGGATCAACCGGAGTTGAAATCTATGAAGTTGAAAAGCAAATCAGGTTTGCATCGCCATTTACTGTCTTTGTATTAGTATTCATGGGTGTGATCGTGTCGGCCAGAAAAAACAGAGGGGGCACCGGTTTTCAAATTGCTTTAGGGTTCTTACTTTCATTTGTGTTTATCTTATTCTTTACCATGACGCGCACCTATGCCGAAACCGGATCACTATCTCCCTTCTTAGCAGCTTGGCTTCCGAATTCAGTATTCGCAATCATCTCACTTGGAATGTATAAATACGTGCCACGATGATCGCCAGAACCAAAGATTATATTCAACTTCACTTCGTTGTTTTTCTATGGGGCTTCACGGCAGTGCTCGGCAAGCTAATTAGCATCCCTTCAGTGGAAATGGTTTTTTACAGAACCCTGCTTGCCGCTATCGGCATGGCCGCATTGATTTTGATGGTGCGCGGAACCTTTGTGGTTTCAAAATCTGATTTCATCAAGATCATGCTTACAGGATTTATTGTGGCTATACATTGGCTTACCTTTTTTGGATCGGGGCGTGTATCAAATCCATCTACTAGTCTTGTTGGTTTTGCTACCTGTTCCTTTTGGGCGGCACTCATTGAACCCATCGCCAAAAGAAAAAAAATTCAA
>JANOUH010000065.1:0-8007 GCA_031416795.1 Cytophagales bacterium
TTTGATCAAAATAAGTCCAAATGAAGGTAATTCCTTTCAGCATCCCTAAGACTTCCAAAGAAGCTTTCCGAATACAGGTGGATGTTCTTCCACATCTCTATGATAAACTCCATCAGCATCAGGAAACACAAATCATGCTTATTGAAAAAGGAGAAGGCACGCTGATTGCAAGCGACTATGTAGGTCGATTTTCAGATGGAAGTTTATTTCTTATCGGCAGTGGACAGCCGCATGTTTTTCGTAGTGACGATATCTATTATAAGCCCAAGAGCAAACTACGAGTCAATTCAATTTCTCTGTATTTTGATGAGCGATATGCAGGAGAAAGTTTTTGGCAATTGGATGAGCTTCAAAAGACCTATCAATTCTTGCTGAAATCAGGAGTAGGTTATCGCATTCAAGGAAAAACACAAATACGACTTATTCAACTGATTCGTGAAATGGTGCCTTTGAAGGGAATCAATAAACTGATTCACTTCATGCAGTTATTGAAGGTGCTAAGTGAGTCCAAAGAATTAATTCCATTATCCATTGCACAGGCTCATCTCAATCTGACTGTGACAGAAGGGAAACGGATGAATGATATTTTACAATTCACGTTCAATCAAAGTTATAGAAAAATTAAAATTGAAGAAGTAGCCGAAGTAGCTAATCTTTCGGCTGAGGCCTTTTGTCGATATTTTAAGGTGCGAACAAGAAAGACGTACACTAACTTTTTAAATGAAGTTAGAATAAGCAATGCTTGCAAGATGTTGATTGAAAGGGAAAAAAGTATCCAGGAAATTTGCTATGATTCTGGCTTCTCGAATCTCTCACATTTTAACAGGACCTTTAAAAAAGTGACCAGTAAAACTCCGAAGGGTTACCTTAATTAGAAACTTAAACGCGTTTTAATTCGAGTATGGTAATCTCTGGTGGCATGCCCACGCGACCAGGATATCCTAAGAATCCAAAGCCCCGGTTTACATATAAATGTTGATCACCTTCTTTATATAAGCCTGCCCACTGCTTGTAAGCATATTGTACAGGACTCCATTGAAACCCACCGATCTCGACCCCAAACTGAAAACCATGGGTATGCCCAGAAAGCATCAGATCAATGTCTTTATATTCTGGTTTCACCTGCGCATCCCAATGGCTTGGATCATGTGAAAGTAAAATCTTTACGCTTGAACCATCTGTGCCCGCATAGGCTTGGTCAAGTTTTCCATACTTAGTAAATCTTCCAGCACCCCAGTTCTCAATGCCGATGATGGAAATACGATCACCACTCTGTTCAATCGCTCTGTTTTCATTCATCAAAAGATCGAAGCCTAATAAACGATGCGCTTCAATAAGATCTTTAAAATTTTGTTGCTTTGCTTCTTTCGTTGCCCAGTTTTTATAATCACCATAATCATGATTTCCGGTAACAGAAAAAACACCCAATGGTGCGCGGAGTTTATTAAACACATCCATGTATTCTTTTACTTCACTGGATTCATTGTTCACCAGATCTCCTGTGAAGAAAATCATATCAGGTTTTTCATTCATCAGCATTTCCACACCACCTATTACTGCCGTTTTGTTGAAAAAACTTCCTGAGTGGATATCAGAAAGTTGAGCGATACGCATACCATCAAATGATTTTGGCAGGTTCGATAATTTTACCACAATGCGCTTCACCCGATAGTCGTGTGCTCCTGAAATAATGCCGTATGCCATGGCGCCAAAAGGTATGGCCGTTGCCGCCAAAGCTGCATTCGTAAGAAACCGAGATCGTGAGATCACCTCGCCCGGCAATGGATTATCTGGCTGCTTTGAAAAAGATTTCATCACCCAACGAACTAGTCGCTGACCATCATCGATCAATAAAAATAATACACCAAACAACTTTGAGAAATACGTGGCGAACAAACCTGTGACGATCCAATTGCGTATACCGGTACTGATTTTATAGGGATCAGCAAACGTCCACCATGCCATCGCTGAAATACAAAGTATGGTGGGTATCCAGAATCCATAACGCACCAGAGCTTTCCAGGGTGAAGGCCAGCTTTTGCTAACGTTCAATACGGCCTGAAAGACGTATATGTCAATCAGAAGAAAAGCGATCACAAAAAATATAAGTGTCATAATCCTATTCCTCATAAATAAACCATCCAACAACATGAGTCGTTGGATGGTTCAGTTTTATTTTATGTAGTTTGATATAGTTATCAAAAAAAATTCGTCACTCAGAAATCTGAGCGCTGGGTCTATTTTTAAACACCCGCGCTTTCAATCGTGCTACAAGAAGATACATCACGGGCACCAAAAATAAAGTGAGGAATGTTCCGAAAATCAATCCAAAAATCATGGTCCAGGAAAGCGGTCCCCAGAAAGCTACGTTATCACCACCAAAGAAAATGTGTGGATTAAACTCTGTGAACATGGTGATAAAGTCAATGTTCAATCCAACCGCAAGTGGAATTAATCCAAGCGTAGCTGCCATAGCAGTCAGCAGTACCGGTGTCATCCTGGTCTTTGCAGCCTCGGTAATTGCTTCCTTCAACTCCATACCTTGCGACAGAAGCAAATCTGTAAATTCAACAAGCAAGATACCATTGCGCACCACAATACCCGCCAAGGCCATAATTCCCACTCCTGACATGACGATCGAGATTTCCATTTTAAACAATGAGAAGCCGATCAGTACACCAATCACACTGAAAAGAATTTCAGCTAAAATGATAATGGGCTTGCTTGTGGAGTTAAACTGTGTTACCAGAATCATGAAGATCAAACCAAACGCTAACATAAATGCTACACCAAGAAACGCAGACGTCTCCGCCTGATCTTCCTGCTCACCGGTCATTTTAACCGTCACGCCATCGGGCACACCATACTGATTAATCTTCGACTGAATATCAGCCACCACTTCGTTGGCATTGTAATCACCCAATACATTTGATGATAATGTAATTACTCGTTTCTGATCAATGCGGTTGATACCCGCATAGCTATTGGTATACTCAATTTTAGCAATGGCCGATAACGGTACCTGACGCACCATGCCGCCACTGGCCATGTCGCGATAGGTCAGCGGTAGATTCATCAATGTGTTGATATCATTTCTCACCGCGTCATTTAAACGGAGAGTGATGTCGAAATCATCATTGTCATCTCTAAACTTCGAAATTTCACGTCCATTGATTGCTGTATTCAATGCCATTCCAATCTGTGCAGTTGAAATACCTTCGCGGTTTGCTTTCTCACGATCGATTGACACAATGATTTCAGGTTTGTCACTTTGAAAATTTGATTTCAATTCTTCCACACCCTGCACCTGCAGTGAATCGAGATAACGCTTGATATTATCAGAAGTCGAAACCAATAAATCAAAATCTTCAGCGGCTATCTCAATATTGATTGGTTTACCGGTTGGCGGGCCATTGGCTTCCTGATTTACAGATATTTCAGCGCCCTTAACTCCCTTCACTGCGTCCCGGATTTTATCCAGATAATCTTTTGTAGATTGTCCATCGCGCTTAGCAAAAGTTACAAACGCAACACTTACCTTACCCAAATGAGGTTGTGCATTGGTGCCGGCAAACTGATCTTCGGCTGCGCCTACTGCCACGTTTGAAATAATCGATTTTACAATTTTATTATCCTTACCAACCACATTGACTACACGCTTTTCTACCATTTTAGTCACAGAATCTGTTACTATCTGATCCGTACCAATCGGCATGCGTATGTAGGCGTAAATGAAATTGGGATCCCCGGAAGGGAAAAATACAACCGGAGGTTTTCTGATAGAGGTAAATACGATGGAAAAGATGAATAAGAAAATAACGCCCCCTATTACCAATGCAGGGTTCCATCCTTTCAAACACCAGGCAACCATTTTTTTATAACCTACCTGAACTTTAGGCCAGCCGATCGTTTGAAAATCTGAGATCACCCGTGAGAGATAGAAATGATGAAGCGCATAAACTCCAAAAAGAAAAATGGTAAAGTTTCCTAATCCA
Organism: Cytophagales bacterium; assembly: GCA_031416795.1. GTDB lineage: Bacteria > Bacteroidota > Bacteroidia > Cytophagales > Cyclobacteriaceae > ELB16-189. The sequence goes on from JANOUH010000065.1 coordinate 3,996, forward strand.
TAAACTCCCGTTACATACGACATCAACGCAAGCGAACCGAATACTACGGCCGTTACTTTAAAACCCTTTGTAAACTTCGATTCTGAATGATCATGATTGTGGGGTTTCATAAAATCTGCTGCAAACACCGGATTAATGATGTACGCCACTACTAAGGATGCCAGCAAGGCAACGATTAACGTGATGGGAAGGAAAAACATAAACTTACCAATCACTCCAGGCCAAAAGGCAAGCGGAACGAAAGGAGCCAGTACCACGAGCGTACCTGACAATACCGGCATGAACACTTCACCGGCAGCAATTTTAGCAGCCTTGCGTATGGGAACTTTACCGTTATCAAATACCCGGTGTGTGTTTTCTACCACCACAATCGCATCATCCACCACGATACCCAGCGCCAGTAAAAATGAAAATAGCGTCATCAGGTTCAATGTAAATCCTATGGAAGGAAAAACAAGAAATGCAATGAAGCTTGAAAGTGGAACCGACAATCCAACAAAGATTGCGTTGGTAGCACCCATGAAGAACATCAGGATGATGGTCACCAGAACAAAGCCTATGATGATCGTATTGATAAGATCATGCAAGGTTACGCGTGTAACGTCCGACTGATCCGCTGTAATGGTTACATCAACTCCTTTTGGTAAAATATTTTTTCTGTATTCATCAACAATAACGTTTATCTGATCAGAGGCGTTAATCAAATTCTCTCCACTTCGCTTAATGACGTTTAGGGTTATTACATTCTTATCATTTAATCTTGCAAAACTCTCCTGCTCTTTATGTGAATCAATGACTTGGGCAATGTCTTTCAAATAAATTTTTCCGCCTTTTGTAGATCCGATAACGGTGTTGCCAATTTGATCAGCCGAAGTAAATTCTCCGTTCACCGTCAATGAGCGCTTCATACCATCTACGGACAGTTGCCCTCCCGGGATAATCACATTCTCACCGCTAATGGCTTGAGAAACATCATCCAGGCTAACGCCAGCATTAGCCACTTTATACATGTCAATGTTAATCTGTATCTCACGTGTTAGCGCTCCGATAACATCCACACGTCTTATTTCGCGTACATTTTCAATAGCATCCTGCATTTGTTCTGCATACTTTTTCAACGTTTGCAAATCATAATCACCAGATAGATTGACGTTCATGATGGGAAGCTCCGAAATGTCAATCTCAATAACATTCGGTTCATTGGGGAGATCATTAGGCAGGTTTGGCTTTGCCCGATCTACTGCATCCTTTACATCCTGCTTTGCTTTATCTACATCAATGTCGGTTTCAAACTCGACAATCACATTGGAAAAACTCTGTACCGAACTGCTCCGTACTTTCTTAACTCCGGAAATCGATTTCACTTCTTTTTCAATCTCCTTCGTGATCAGACTCTCAATATCCGAAGGTGAAGCTCCCGGATAAATAGTGGCAACAAATATTTGCGGAAATACTACCTCAGGGAAATTTTCCTTTGGCAAATTCATGTAGGTCATGATACCCGCCAGGCATATGATCACCGTAGCTACGTAGACGCTTACCTTATTATCGATGGCCCAACTGGTGGGCTTAAATTCTTTTTCGCTGTCTTGCATATGGAATGAGTTAAACTCTTACCTCGTGAATTAGATTTTACAATTAGATTTTAACGAATTCACCATCATTCAATCCTTGAAATCCTACGGTAATTACTTTGTCTCCGGCTTTAAGACCGCTCTTCACTTCCGCCAGGTTATCATATATGCCGCCAACCTCAATTACCTTTCTGCGGGCTACCGATTGCTTACCATCTGTCTCCATCACATAAACAATTTTTTGTCCATTGATCTCCTGCACAACGTTAATCGGTACACACAATGCCTGTGGTTCGGATTGAAATATAATTCGCAACACAGCTGTCATACTTGGGCGTAAATCAACCGTATGAGGTAATTCAACCTCCACGGGAAATGATCGCGAAAGCGGATCGATATTCCTACCCACAAATGAAACGCGGGCTTCAATGGTTTGGCTCTGATCGGAGAAGCTCACTTTTACCAGATTACCTTTTTTAATGTTGGTGACATATGCTTCCGAAACCTTGGCTTTCACTTTCAGGTCGGCCATATTAATAACCCGAAATGCAGGAATACCGGGAGAAGCGCTTTCACCAATCTTAACATTCACGGCATCTATTGTTCCGTTAATTGGAGATTTGATTCGGTACATATCCAATTGCTCGTTGAGTGTGACCAATCTTTTTTCAAGGCTTTCTTTGTTGTTCTTCGCTTGTAAGAACTGAATCTCAGTACCTATTTTCTGATCCCACAAACTTTTTTGACGGTCATAGACCGTGGTGGCTAGCTGCAAGGAGGATTTTACTTCCTCGATGGAGCTCATTGTAACGGCATCATCAATTTTTGCCAGTACCTGACCCTTCACAACGGCTTGTCCTTCCGAAACCAACACAGCAGAAATGACCCCCATCGCTTTCGCACTCACGAGAATGTTTTGTTCCGATTCAACCATGCCTTGTGTTTGAATATAGTAATCGAATTTGCGCGGAGTTACTTCTTGTACGCCAATGTCTTTCATGCGCACCACTGCCTCCTGAGGATTTTTTTTCGCAAGCTCTTTCTCCAGAGCATCAATCTCCTTCGACAAGGCTGCTTGTTCCGATTTTAATTTTTCCAATTTGGAAGCACTGTCACCACCACATCCTGTCAAGAGGAAGGAAGTAAGAGCCATTGAGATTATAATGATTGTAGTTGATGATTTCATAGTAATGAGTTTGTATTTTTTGAATTAGTTAGAACCGGTAACAATGGGCAATAATTTTCCATACGCCTTATCCAAATCAACTTTGGCAATCATGGCATCGAACATTGCACCATAATAATTTGTCTGTGCCTGACGTAAACTGTTTTCCGCATCGATCACTTCAATGTTGGACCCTACCCCCTGCTCATATTTTATTTTGGTTACCTGTGCCACCCGATTTGCGAGATCCATGTTTGCCCGTTGTGTCTCCAACGTAGAGATAGCATTTTCAAAAATTAATGATGCTTGCTTAATCTCAAGATCAATTCCATTTTTCAAACTTTTGAATCCATTGTCGATCTTTTGAAGTGCAATTTTTTCTTGCTGAAGTCTATACTGGCGTTGCATTCCAGAAAATATTGGAACGTTCAAGCTGATTCCTATTTGAGAATAATCATACCATTTATCAGGGCCGACCGTTCCATTATCAGTGATTTTTGAATTCGTTTTGAACAATCCACCTAATTGTGGCGACTGTGTAGAATAACCCCACGTTGCAAATGCATTTAGGGTGGGCATAAAGGCTGCTTGTTGGTTCTTCACATTTAAGGCTTGCAATTTTCTATTGGTTTCAAGAACCTGATAGTCGGGTCTTATCTTGTAATCCCAACCTTCTTTAGAACGCTCCAAATTGGTGTCTACTTGGACCTCATTGATATTCCCTACGACTTCCAGCGTTTGGTCCATAGGATAATTCATCTGAAATTTTAATAACTCAATGCCGAGTTCATTCAGGTTTAGAAACTTATTTCTTTCAGACAAAAGATTGTTGAGTGTTACTTGAATGCGATCTACATCAATCGCTTCGGCAAAACCGCTTTGATTTAATGCTTTCGTATTTCGCAAGAGCGAATCAACGCGTGCGATATTATTTGCAAAAAGGTTTATACGTTCCTTGTTAATAAGAACACCGTAATAAGCCTTCATTACTTGTTGAATAATTTGTTCTTTGGTTTGATTGCCCGTCTTAACGGCCAGTTCTTTGTAGACTGAAGAGGCTTGCAAGCCAACCAAGTATGATCCATTGAATAATAATTGATTGGCCGTAACGCTGGCTCCCCCGCTGGATTGCAACTGGAAAAAGTTTCGTGCCGCTATCACGTCACCCACTTGTATTCCAGGAACACCCGATAAATCACCAATAAAACCTCCTGAGCCCGTGTAGGTGGTAAAGAATCGTGATAGCTTCGGATTATGAACGATGGATGACGTT
>JANOUH010000066.1:0-6097 GCA_031416795.1 Cytophagales bacterium
CTCAACTGCTTCTAAGACAAAGACTTCTTTAGATTTTGAGAATGAATCAATCATCCGACTAATTTCATCTGGAATTGTAAGTTGAATTGTTGTCATACTTTTTACCTCTGAGGAGATTTTACCACAAACTTTTTTAACTCAAAAATTATTGTAATTTTTTCACTCGTGGCGAATGGCCTCTACCGGATCTAGCCGCGATGCACGAATAGCCGGATACGTGCCGAAAATAACGCCTACCAAAATGGAGATGATGGAAATTACAATAAATGTATTCCACGTGTAGGCGGCTTGAAAAGGAACATGGGTAATCGCTTTTACTATTGGAATAATCATCATCGTGCCCAACACACCCACGATTAAACCTAACAAACTGCCGAATGCTGACACCGTAATTGATTCCGTTAAAAACAACAAAATAATATCACGTCTGTTCGCTCCGGTTGCTTTGCGTATGCCAATTTCGGCCGTTCGTTCTGTCACCGATATCAGCAACACATTCATGACACCAATGCCACCGACCACAACGGATATGCCAACGATCAAACCCATGATTACCCTAAACAATAAAAAGCCTTTCGTTGCCTGCTGGATTCTAAAATCATTGGTAATGACACGGAAGTCGGACTGCGCATGAACATAATTAGCCCTCAACCATTTCGATATCTCGTCTCTCAATGCAGCAATATCCTCCGTTTTCCTGGCATCAAAAAAAACATCAGGCGGAGAAGCCTGTAACTCTTGCTCCGAGAGCAGACTAATTGGATAAAAAAGCTGAGGGGTATCTTTTCCTTTGGGAAGAATCGAAACAATCGTCAGTCTTTTATTATTAAAAGTAATCTCTTTACCAATCGCCTCTGCATCATTCATTAACTGCAAGGCTTTGACGAATGCTTTATTAACTACGGCATAGGGTTTCATTTCCTTAATATGTGCCTCCGTAAATGAATCCCCGGAAGGAATATCAACACCAGGTTGAAGGGTTGCCGAAGTAGCGATCATATTCGTTCCGATTTTAACACCAGAAGAAGAAAGCACTATTTCACCGGATGATGATGAGCTGATGTATGAACTTACCGGCTTACTTAACGAGGCCGAAAGTTTTAGAAATTGGTCGTAATTGATTACCGACAGTGTATCTTTTCTTAACCGGACATCATTGACGCGCTTAAAGGCTTCACTTTGAATGATAATACCATTTAATGAAGTGGTGGTGGATATCTGCACGCGGGCAAATTTTTCCATTCCATCAATGAGAGAAAGAATGGAGACAAGCGCAGCCACCCCAATGACGATGCCCAGAACAGAAAGAAAAGTATGAAACAGATTAGACCTAATATTGGCAAATGCCAGTGCAAATGAATTAACTATCTTTTGTAGCATAAGTCGGAATAACAAAGCTAAGACTTGGATATTTCCTTTTTGTTACAAAATAAAACAAAAAAGGCTCACTGCTTTTTAAGCTTAGTCCAGTGGAGCGAGACTACCCGACAAGTAATTGATTAGCGGTTTTTGCTGAAGATGGTCTGATTCGGTAAGAAACTCTACATAGCAGGTTAACGCTTTTCTCCCGAGTTTACTTTGTAACACGCGCAGCTTATTCAAGCCGGCTTCAAACTGCAATGCAATTAGTGGATCTCCACTTTTTAACAAGGTCAGATCTTTTTGCAAACTACTGTTCTTCAACTCCCCTATTTTGCGTTGAAGGTCACGATAGCGTCCTATGGACTCTTTCAGTTTCAGATACGAAATATCCTGAGAAGCCTCGTCTTCAATCTGAGCTGACTTTAGTTCATATTCTGATTCAATTTCATTCAGTTTCCTGCGGGCCATATCACCTTTGTTCGGATTAACAATGGGAATGGTAACGCCCAACGAAATATTGATAGGTGTGCGGTCTTGATTTACTCTTCTGCGGTCATACGATGTTTGAAGAAACCCAAGATTAATGTTCGACTTCTCCAGGTTATACTGACTGCGTGCCACGTTAACCTGTTGTTTTCGGTAGGCCACTTCGAGGGGGCTAATGGTTTGTGTGTTTAAACTATCCGCCACGCGTTCCATCCTATCCATTGAAATGAGTGATTGGGTTTCCCATGCAATGTTCATCCCCGATGCAGCCGGATGCAGTTGACTCACCGCTGACTTCTGACTTTGCCAGTCGAAGTCGGTTTCTTCCTTTTCCACGCTTCTATCCAATTGCTCCATCTTAAGTTTTACATATTCATCGGCATCAAAAAAGCTGCTGGCACTTTGCCGCTCGAGAATTGAAAGTTGTTTCTCCACCAGCTTCTCATTCAGTTCTGCCAATGATTTCAATTCGTAGTAATACAAATACAAGATCACCAGGTTGTAACGATCTACCAATGCACTTTTTAAAGCCACTTCCTTCTCCAGGGATAGCGAACTACTATATTCTTCAAAGTATTTATTATTGCTTCGCATCTCCCACGGATTGGCGGGATTAAATCGCAACGCATACTCCTGCTGCGTATACATTAACTCACGATTACGAGTTCGAAATTCCAATTTTTGTAACGGTGATAAACGATACGGTTTGCTTTGCAGATAACTAATTTGAGCGTCTGCTGATCTAACTAATGGATCATCTCCTGCAGATTCTAAGAATTCCGATATGGTAACTTGCGAGAATGCCTGACAAGAAACGAAGATCACGATCAGATATGAAAAAAGATACTTCATTCCTAGCGGATTAATACACGCTCGCCATTAGCAAAACTATTCTGAGCGGATATCTCTATAAAAAACTCTCTCCCAAAACCGGTAACGGCCGTTGACTTCTGCAGAATTTCCGGCAAGGGCACCACCGAACCATAGCCTATTACTTTTCCTGCGGCTGTCAATTGAGAATTCTCATGTGACCTGATCACCACATCAGCACCTATCGGCAATGCATTCTTCTTCCCAACCAGATAACCCACCACCGTAGTGGGATGAATTGGGTTAACCGAGAGCAACTCACTATAGGCGTCTACTTGCTCACCGGGCTTCACAAATACATTTTCAACTACGCCATCAATAATGGCAACTTTCCGCAGGTTAATTTTTTCTGCCAGATGCATATCATGTTCACGCTGCAGTAACCGCACCTGATTATCCAACAAATGTTCTTCGGTATCGGTCTCTTGCAGGATGTCCGCGATTTTTATTTTAATAGCTTCATCGTAGCGCGTGCGTTGCAACTTGAGCGCTTCAATTTTTTGTTTGAGTGGATTTTCTTCGTTCAGATCTTGTGCTGAAAATTCTTTACTCAATTTTTTATTCAACGCTAACTCAGCCTCCGTCTGGGCAATGGTCATATTTATCTTTTCAATCTCAATACCCTGGTCCGCTTTGATGTAGGCGATTTCAGCATTAGCCAATTTAGATTTTTCAGTTCGTTCTGATTGCAGCGTGGTGATCCGGCTTTGTAGTTTATCCAGCTCGAGTTCGAGATCAAAGCTGGTAAGCTCAATCAGCAGATCACCCACTTTTACCTGCTGCCCGGGAATTACGGCCACGGTTTTGACCTGTGCTGATTTATCCGCATTGATTTTATATCCTTTTGAATAGGTAATGCCGACCGATGAATATCCTGAGCTGCGAAAATAGGTTACGTTCAGCGCCAGCATGCCTATGAAGAAGAGAACAATGAAAACAAAAAACCAATTGAATCTCATACTCATTACAGATTGATCACCTCATGAACGCCTACACGCAGTTGTTGTATCCCATCAATTTTAGTCAACGTATCGACCAGATTATTGGCTGTAACGTCTTTACCCAAACAAATACTAAAATGATAACGTGTTGTATTTTCTTTGGTGATCTGCACATTTACTTGCCGGTAGTCCTGGCAGTTTTCTTTTATGATTTGGAGAACCTGATCAAAATGATTCTTATGGATTAACGTAAAAAAAAGATGCTGCTGATGAATATGTGATTTGAAAGGTGAGTGGTGCAGAAGAAAAGCTACCCCACAAAAAAGAACTGTGCCTGCAAAAGAAATAGTATAGCCGAAAACACCAATTGCCAAACCTGTACTGAGTGCAGCAAATAAGAAGAGCACATCGCGTGGGTCATCAATGCGCGTGCGAAACCGTATGATGGCCATAGCACCAAACACGCCTAATCCTCTTGCCAGGCTATCGCCAATAGCCATCATCACCATGGCAGTAACAACCGCGCCCAATATCAGAGCCTGAAAAAAATTCTTAGGATAATAATCACCGGTGAATGTCAGCTTGTGTGTAATGGCGATGATGGAAGCCAGCACAAAAGCCCACAGAAATGAGTAGGTGACATTAATCAGTTGCGGATACTCATAGACAGGACCATCAGAAAAAAGTTCAAACATGTTTCAGGTCACCTTTCGGTTTAGATTATTAATCTTGAAATTTAAACAGAGGGATTTGATTTATAAAGCCGTAGATCAAATTAACCTGTGCTACGGTCATTTCAAATAATCAGCAGCCGCTGCCTTTTGTGTAATTACGTGTTGTTTCAACGTTTCCAACTCCATGGTAAATGCAGCTGAATTAGTGAGATGAGTGTACTTCCCTTGTTCAACGGCATCAGGCCCGATCACATAAGGAGAAATAAAGGTGTGATATCGTGTAAACAGCTCATTCATTTTGGTTGAGGTAAATACCAGTTCAGTAAATTCCTTCATATACGATTTGTATTTGGCCTGATAGACCGGATCATCCATCATATATCGAATCAATGGCCAACTGGCGGTGGTGGTCGACAATGAAATGGTATAAGTAGAAGTATTATTCATAGAACGGTTCATCATCGCTTCATTGTTGTCCCAGGGTATCCAAGTCAGGCCTTTGCCCGGAGCGTTATACAAGTAGTAATTATGAGCCATTCGCCCGTAGGTATCCCAATTCAACATGGTGGTGTTAATGGCCAGCCACTTCATATACTGATCGGCATTAAAGTTCTTTTCAAGATTGGTTCGCCATTGAGCCGGATTAGTAGTACGCAGTCCACTGTTTAATTCTGTGATCGTTGACTGCACATCGGTGTAATTACTTTCCGTTTCATTGTTTTTCTTTTCAAACTGACTTTGGACAAAAGTTTGAAAAGTAGACTCGGGCTTGTAGATATTTCCGCTGTCGTCACCAAATTGCTTTTCAATCATGGTGTCATCAATCACCTCCACCATCGTATAAACGCCACAATATTTTAAACCACTTCCAAAATCGATATACACTTTATAAAATGCTGTCTGCGCACATGGAATGCCTTCTGCGCGGAAGATGTCTGATCCTACCTTTTCACGGATCAGTGAATTATCATTCGCCCCGGGTGACATCGACAATTCTTTGAATCCATAAAATCGTTGATTGTTAATTTGAGGATATTCATCTTCATAATGATCCATGTTCAACCGAAATGGAAGTTTATAAATACCACTTCTCCAGCTGTTGCGAAGTGTAGAATTACCTTTAAGTCGAAACCCAACTTTATACCATTCCTTTCCATTAAATTTCATGGATACACTTACATAGTCGGGCTCGGTATCCGGAAACGTGCCTCCACCGGGTTGCTGTCCGCCTGAACCAAATGCAGATCCGTAAAGAGATGTCATGTTGGATTGAATGCTGGTCCACTCAGCACTGGTCATGGTGAGCGCCAGCGTATTTACCTTGTCTTGGGGAAAAACGATTTCATAGTCAGGATCTGCCTTATTGCCATGAGAAGCATCCGTCCAATCCGGAATAGAAAGCGTTTTGGTAGGATTTGTTGATAGTTCCTCTTCTGCCTCGTTGCTGCAACCAATCAATACCCCGTATAGAAATAGAATGATTAATTTTCTCATCGTTTAAATTTAAATCCTTTGATGGTTAGACGCTACATCAAAAACAATCCTTCGGTGGTCTATTTAATTTTTTATTTAGCTCGTAAGAGTCAACATTTCCTGCATTAAACGAAAGAGATGTGTTAATTTTATAATTGATTCATTGTTATCTGACAAAAATAGCTGGAGACAAAATAGTTGCGTTTTCATTTAAGTTTGAAGATTTAATGCGTTTGTAAAAAAGTAGCCCCCATCCTCGTTCTATGAGACTTCATCTTTTATGCGCGAAAA
>JANOUH010000067.1:0-2452 GCA_031416795.1 Cytophagales bacterium
AAAGCCATTGATGAAGGCGAAAAACTTATCCAGGCATTTCCTGATGAGGAGCGTTACCTTCTTGGATTTGCAGAAACTCTTTCACGTTATGGACAAACCCCAAAAGCCATCGGATATGTGGAGAATTTTATCAAGGATCATCCTGATGCAGGAAGTTCGAAGATGATGCTGGCTGGATTTTATCGTGAAAGTGGACAGGAGCAAAAATCCAGGGAATATGTGCAGCAAGTATTTGATGATCCATCCGTTGATGCGAGCAGCAAAGTGATGATGATGGGTGTGTATGCAACCACCCTGTCCAACAACAAAAGCAAGAAAATTTCTGACAAGGAATTAGAATCATTTTCGCTTGATCTTTTCAAAAAACTTGAAGCAAATTATCCGACAGACCCAAATGTGCACTTGATTGGAGGAGACTTATATATGACCCTTGAAAAAGATAAAGAGGCGTTGGAGCAATATTCAAAAGCTGTTAAAGGTGGCTCCGTCAGTTTTGATGCCTGGCAAAATCTGATGTATCTCGAAAGCGAGGACAATCAGCTTGACAGCTTGATAAAACATTCTGAGGAAGCACTTGAATTATTCCCTAATCAGGCTATGGCCTACTATTTCAATGGCTATGCTCACCTTCGCAAAAAAAAATATCGTGAGGGGACCTACGCACTCGAGCAGGCAAAAAAACTTTCTGCAAGCAACCCGGCTTTTATAAGTGAACTTAATTCCATGCTTGGCGATGCGTATGAAGGATCAAAAGAGTATGCCAAATCAGATGCAGCCTACGAAGAGGCTCTGGCTTATAATCCCAACAATGATATTGTACTTAATAACTACAGCTACTACCTGGCTCTGCGAAAAGACAACCTTGACAAAGCTGATAAGATGTCAGCTCAGTTGGTTAAGCTATTTCCAGAAAACCAATCTTACCTTGATACCCGGGCATGGGTTTTATACGCTCAGGAAAAATATAAAGAAGCACGTAAGGTAATTGAAAAGGTAGTTGAAGGGGGAAAGGTTTCGGCCACACATTTAGAACACTATGGAGATATTCTTTTCCAGCTAGGGGATATCGACCTGGCTGTTAAACAATGGCAAAAGGCCAAACAAACAGGTGGAGATAATATTGCGCTTGACAAAAAAATAAATAACCGGAAACTGAATTGATGAATATTCATAAACCCTCAAGGCTTTAAATCTGTGATTGTGCTCATGCAAAAAATACTTCCCTTTGTTTTCGTAACGGTGGCGTTACTGGCATTTCAATCTTGTAGTAAAAAGACTGTGCCTACGCTTCCACCGCCACCTAAAACTCTGGATATCGAGCAAATCGATTTTGGCTATTTACATGGCAAAGCTAGATTGGTATTCAAAGACGAAAAAAAAGAACGAGAAGTTAAAGCAGCCATTCGCATTAGAAAAGACAGTGTAATTTGGATGACCTTCTCGGTAATTGGCGTGCAGGGTGGAAAAGCTCTAATCAATAAAGACTCCATTACAATTGTTAGCACAGTCGACAAAGAGTATTATGTATTCGACTATGAAGAACTTTCAAAAAGATTCAATTTTAAAATTGATTATTCCGTAATCGAGGCTGCTATGCTGGGTAATCCCATCAAAAGTAACAGCGGGGAAAGCGAAATCGGTCAGGAAGGCGACCGCGATAAGTTGGTTCAAAAAGAAGGGTCAGTTACCATCAAAAGTCTAATCAATCCGATCCTGAAAAAAATTGAATATGTGGAACTCGTTGAAGCAACCACAAACAATATATTGAAAGTAGAATACTCTAATTTTCAACCTCTAGGCGATAAGAATTTTGCTTATAACGGAGTGGTTAATGTGTTTTACAAGACCGCTGCCGGCATCATCAATAATACCATTACCATTGAGTACAATAAAGCCGAAGTAGGTAACAAGGAATTGAAATTCCCTTTCAAGATTCCCCAGCGATATGACCGCAGGTAGATCTCTTTGTTTCATTATTCTATTCTCCTTCTTTTGCTTTACAGCATACGGGCAAAAATCTAAAACCCAACTGCAAAGGGAAAAGCAGCTGAATCTTGCTAAAATAAAAGAAACGGAAAAAATTCTGGCTGAAACAGGAGCTGAAAAGAAAAACAGCTTAGGTGAATTAGTAGCCCTCAATCAGCGTATTGCACAGCAAGAATCATTAATCAAATCGATAGAAAGTGAAATCTCGTTTCTGGATTACGACATCTCTGAGAATAATCAAATTATTCAGTCACTCGAGAGAGATGTGGCCAAGTTGAAGGAGGAATATGCGGCTATGATTTTTTCAGCACAAAAAGCAAGCGGCAAAGTAGATAAACTTACATTTATCTTTTCAGCCAAATCATTCGATCAATTGCTCATGCGGTTAAAGTATATGGAGCAATATGGCAAAGCAAGACAAAGCCAGGCCGAAGCAATCGGAAAAGTGCAACAGATTTTGCGCGAA
>JANOUH010000068.1:0-18251 GCA_031416795.1 Cytophagales bacterium
CAAATATTCAACGTGGTATCATACACAGCCTGGTGTAGTGGTGTGGGAGTGACATAAGTCATTTCTCCCCTTGACGTATCTCATAGCATGTGATTTATTAGAACATACCTTTAATTAAAAAAGGTTGAGTGCTTTTGATGACTCTTCATTCCCGAATCTCAAGGCATTCGCTGTAGCATGTAAATAGTACTACTATGAAAAAGAAAGAGCCCGTAAGCACGATAATGACCAAGATGATTCATAAGGTGCAGATTGATGATAAATTATCGCATGCCCTTGAACTGGTTCGCAAATACGGAGTGCGCCATGTTCCGGTTATTCAGGATAAACAATTAGTGGGAATTATCAGCAAGACAGACTTGAACCGACTTACATTCAGCAATATGTTTGACGGAGAGGAAGATGCTGATGAAGCCGTTTTTGATATGCTCACCATCAGCCAGGTAATGTCGCACAAACCAAGAGTAGTGAAGGCCAGCGATACTATTTATGAAGTGGCCAAGATTCTTTCAAAAGAAGAGTTTCATGCTTTGCCTGTAGTTGACGATCAGGATGATACGCTATTGATTGGCATTGTCACGACCACCGATGTAATTCAATATATGTTGGAACAGTATTAATTAAATTTAAAAGCCACAGATTCACCGATTTATTTTTATCTGTGAATCTGTGGCTAAAATCATTTTAGCGGTGTAATGAATTATTTCAATCTCGCTTTGAAAAAATCAAGCGTGTTTTTGTAAGCATCAGCGGTAAAGTCTTTGTTGTGTTTTGGATTGCTTGGGTTCGCAAAGGCATGATCGGCATCGTAGGCTTTCACGGTCAATTTCTTACATGCCGTCTTCATGTCTGCCTCAAACTTATCCATGACATCTTTGTTAATCCACTTATCTTGAGTTGGCCAGATGGCGAGCACATCACAATTCAGATTTTTTAATCTGCTCACATCTCCTTCTGGCATTCCGTAGTAAATCACACAGGCTACGGCTTGTTTTTCTGCAGCCAATGATGCCTGCATGGATTGACCTCCACCAAAGCACCATCCCACCGTAGCAATTTTTGCATCTTTCCCTGCATAAGCGATCGCTCCCTTTACGATGATGTTACCACGGTCTTGCTTAAACTCTCCCATAAATTTTCCAGCGTCCGTAGGTGTTGTTGCCAGCTTGCCATCATACATGTCAAGCGCAACCACGTTTACGTTGCCCAAATCCTTATAAAGTTGTTCAGCCTCACGTTTGATGTGGTCATTTAATCCCCACCATTCCTGGAAAACAAAAACCCAGTTGTTGGTTTTCTTCTTCGCCAGCAACACATAACCATTAGCGTTCTGACCATCGGAAGTTTTAATCGTAATCATCTTACCGTTTTCACTCTGATGAACATAGGGCACTGGATTGGGGTGCGAGCTATTGAAATCTTTATTGGATGCGAACAAGGCAAACTTATCTGTGGCGGAAGTGTGACACACGGTAATGTCATCGACATCATTCTGTGCCCATGCCGCCAGCGATGCGCATAGACCAAGGAAAATTAGTTTTACAATTTTCATAGTCTTTTGATTGGTTTGATTAGTCTTTTAGCTGGCCTGAAATAACTCTGTCGTACGTAATAAAATCAGTGTTCACCGGTTCATAACCATTTTGTCTTAACAGGATGGCAACCTGCCCCCGGTGATAGGTGCCATGATTAACAAGGTGAATCATGATTTGTTGCACGTTGTTTTCAAAATAGTCCCCTACATAGTTGCGATACTTCATGATGCGATCGAAGTTTTCAGTCGATTGAAGAAAAATCATCCATAATTCATCGGCTTCCTCTACCATTTTTTTTAATTCATGCAAGTCATATTTACCCCACAGCTCATACTTGCTCTTGGGCAAATCTTTAATTCGATTGAGCCAGATGAAGTTTGCTGCCATCAGGTGGCCAAACACCGAGAGTATTTTTTCATCGGTTACCATTTGTATCTCTAAACAACCGATCACCTTGCGATTGGCCCAGGCATTATACTGATACCATTTTAAAAAGAAATCCTTCATGCGTAGCTTCGCTTTTATATGCGCTTTATTATGAAACAGAAAAAGGGAGACCAAATTTACAAGGTTTATTGGATAGTTGTTTTTTGTGTTTTGATGAATGTGTCGTTTGCTCAAAAAAAATATCCAACAGCGGAAATAGAAACTTACTATGATTTAAGTTTTACTCAGGCCGAACGCGACTCTCTTTTCAAGGGGCTGGAAGATTATCAAAAGTCATTTCAAGCACTGCATCAATACAAACTAAATAACAGCACGCCTATGTCTCTTGTGTTTGATCCTATCCCGGTGGGGATGCCACTGGATGGAGTACAAAAGCCCATCGACTGGGGATTGCCAAAAAACGTGGTGATGCCAGCCAACAAAGAAGACCTTGCTTTTTATCCGGTTTATAAACTGTCGGTGTTGATAAAAAATAAAAAGATTTCATCGGTTGAGTTAACACAACTCTACCTCAATCGGATAAAAAAATATTCTGATACGCTTCAGTGTACCATTAGCTTAATGGAAGAATCGGCATTAGTGCAAGCAAAAAAAGCCGATGACGAAATAGCAAAAGGAAACTATCGCGGTCCCTTGCATGGCATTCCTTACGGGATCAAAGATCTCCTCGCTGTAGAAGGAACAAAAACGACCTGGGGCGCTGCGCCCTATCAAGACCAGGTGATTCATGAAACCGCTACGGTGGTAAAAAAACTGGAAGACGCAGGCGCTGTGTTAATCGTAAAACTTACCATGGGAGCATTAGCCATGGGAGACATCTGGTATGGCGGAGTTACAAAAAATCCATGGAACCTGCAGGAAGGATCAAGTGGATCAAGCGCAGGATCTGCTTCCGCCACCGCGGCTGGGCTTGTTGCTTTTGCTATAGGAACAGAAACATTGGGTTCCATTGTATCACCCAGCACACGATGCGGAGCAAGCAGCATTCGGCCAACATTTGGCAGGGTGAGCCGACATGGAGCAATGGCATTAAGCTGGAGCATGGATAAAATCGGACCCATATGCAGATCGGCACTAGATGGAGCCATCGTGCTGAATACGATTAGAGGAACCGATGGATTGGATAATCACGTGCGCCATGCTGCATTTAATTATTCGTCTAAAACGGATATCAAAAAACTGAAAGTAGGTTATTTGAAAACACTCTTCGATGGCAACTATCCAACAAAAGCAAATGATCAAAAAGTATTAGATGTAATCAAATCACTGGGTGTCGAACTAATCCCCGTTGAATTGCCTTCGAACATTCCGGTAACTGCTGTTCGTTTAATGCTTACAGCAGAAGCTGCCGCTTCATTTGATGAACTCACCCGATCGAATCGCGATAGTTTGCTGACAGATCAGCGCAGAGGAGCATGGCCCAACTCATTCCGAACAGCGCGATTTATTCCTGCTGTAGAATATATTAATGCCTCACGCATTCGCTATGAACTTGTTCAGGCTTATTATGAAAAAACAAAAGATTTTGACGTGATCATATCGCCCAGCTTTGGTGGCACACAATTGTTAACAACCAATTTAACAGGACATCCCTGTGTAGTCGTGCCAAATGGATTCAATGCGAAGGGAAGTCCCACCAGTATTTCATTTTTAGGAAAACTGTTTGGCGAAGCTGCCGTGGTTTCACTGGCGCATGCCTATCAGCAGGCTAGCGAGTGGGAGGATATGGTTCCTCCGTTGTTTAAGAATTAAATTCCTCACTTCATTTCCATTCTTCAACCACCTTTACACCTTCAGGTTGTGGAGTGCTGTGGGTATTCTTAAGCGGCTGCAGCTTTAAATAAGTACCACTCCGCCACAGCCATTCAAAAAAACCATAACGGAATCGTCTTAGCCACCATTTGCTGAAATAGATTTGGATAACAAATACAACGATACCAATACCCACACTGGCTAATGCTCCAAGTTCTCCAAGCATTCCAAATCCCAAACTGAAAAAAAGAAGGAAACCAAAAAATGTTTGCATGAGGTAGGTGGTCAACCCCATTCGACCAACTTCATAAAAATTCATGAGCCTCATGTGCCATTTTTCCTTTTGAAATAAGAGCACAATGCCCGCCACGTAAATCGTTGCAAGCGCGAGATTAAATGCATCGTAAATTAATCCGCCCACCATCCACTGCACGATTTGGGGTAATTTGATTTTGGCTAACTCAGCACCTCCAAAGAATGCTACAGCAAAAAGTATAAGGCCCAACAACAACCAAAGACTTCTTTTTAATAATCGCTTGAATAAAGGAAGCTGCTCACTCAACCTTTCAAATACGCGTTTTCTTCCGGCATATAATCCCAATAGGAATAAACCGAAGGTGATATAAATTCTTCCCGACTCCACCTGAAACTGGTACTTCAAATCAAGGTCCCCAAGATTCGCTTTTAAAACTTCAACATAGCTTCCTGATTTTACTGTGTCAAAATACTTTTCACTTGCCGCGTCATCAGTTGAAAATGGTGCTTGATTTTCCTGGCCCGCAGCAGGTGGATTCAAAGCCTGAAATCCTCTTACTACTGCCGATGGCAAATTGATGGTCAGGCACAAAGCCAGAATCATTAAAAATTTATCGGGCAGTTTATAGAAAATCAAAAGTCCCGCACCCAACATGGCATAGATGGTGAGAATGTCGCCCCGATAGTGCATGTGATGAAGAAGCCCGATGGCGAAAAGAATCACCAACCTCCAGAAAAAACGAGTAAAAAATTTTATACCCGAATCGCTTTTATTCAACTGAAGAAAAAAGCTTAGTCCAAACAAAAAGGAGAAAATCATGAAGAACTTTCCTGAAATAAAAATCCCTATGAAGCCCGTGATTATCTCATCGCCTAAAAATTTGATGGTGAAGTTACCAACCTTCTGCGGAGGTGGTCCAGCGTAGTATTGTTCGGCAAAATGGACCAGAATGATACCTAATAAGGTGAACCCCCGAAGCACATCAATGATTTCGATGCGTTCATTAATTTTTAATTGTGTAACCATCTAATTGCTTTAATACGGGACAATCCATTTTATGTTTGCCCCTATTCGCCACTATCTTTTTTTTCCTTATACCTTAGAGTACAAATTTCACGGTAATCTCAAACGCATGCAAATACTAAAAATCCAATGAGATGATGCGACTTGCCCTACTTTTTCTAACAATAATTTTCTGTTTCTCTTGTTCGGCTATAGCTCAGAAAAAGAACACTCCCAACATCATTCTCATTTTCATGGATGATATGGGGAATAGCGATTTAGGTGTAACCGGAGCATTGGGATATCAAACACCCGCTATTGATAAAATGGCTGGCGAAGGAATTCGCTTCACCAATTTTCTATCCGCGCAAGCAGTATGTTCTGCGTCACGTGCCGGATTATTAACGGGTTGCTATCCGAATAGAATTGGAATTACGGGTGCCCTTTTTGCAAATAGTAAAAAGGGAATTAATCCTGAAGAAACCACTATGGCCGAGTTGCTCAAACAAAAAGGATATTCTACTTCCATCATTGGCAAGTGGCACCTGGGCGATAGTCGTGAGTTTCTTCCACTCCAACATGGTTTTGATGAATTCTTCGGAATACCCTATAGCAATGACATGTGGCCCGTGGATTATAATGGAGCACCTGCCAATGACTGGCGAAAGGAAAGTTTTCCTCCGCTCTTCATCCTGGAGGGGAATGAGAAAAAGATACCCATAAACACATTGGATGATCAGGCACAATTGACAAAGCTTTATACAGAGCATGCTGTGGATTTTATCAGGCGAAAAAAAGATAAACCGTTCTTTCTGTATATGCCACATTCTATGCCCCATGTGCCAATCAATGCTTCGGCTCCATTTAGGAGCAAAAGTAAACAAGGCTTATATGGCGATGTGATGATGGAGATTGATTGGTCAGTGGGAGAAATCTTAAAAGCAGTAAACACAAGTGGAATTGAAAAAAATACGCTGATCATTTTTACCAGTGATAATGGTCCGTGGTTAAATTATGGAAATCATGCCGGCTCAACAGGCGGCCTGCGCGAAGGCAAAGGCAATTCCTACGAAGGAGGCGTGCGTGTGCCTTGCATTATGCGATGGCCCGGTGCAATCAATCCGGGGCTTATCTCAAATAGTCTTTCATCCAACATTGATCTATATTCAACACTGGCAGATCTTTTAGGATTAAAACTACCCCCTCAAAAAATTGATGGTGTAAGTCTGTTGCCCATTCTCAAAGGTGATGTTGTTGCACAGCCCAGAAAAGAATTTTATTATTACTACCGCACCAACAGCCTGGAAGCCGTGCGAATAGATGACTGGAAATTGGTATTACCACATCCGGGTCGCACGTACGAAAATTTTGATGTGGGTATGAATGGTTATCCCGGTAAGGTGGACGAAAACTTTCCGATGAAGCAGGGCTTATATGATCTCAGGCGCGATCCGGGTGAACGATACGATGTGCAAAATCAATTTCCTGAAATAATGAAAGCACTACAAACATTGGCGGATAAAGCAAGAGAAGATTTAGGTGATGATATTGCAAAAATACCGGGAAAAAATCGGAGGGAGCCTGGCACTATAAAATGAATAGCTTTCCGCTAATTATTCTGGTGCTATTTTCCTCATAATATAGCACTGTTCTGGTATGCGCTCAAAATATCCTGAACCCTATTACTGGGGTGCCTTTGTGATAATGCGGTGATTCCATTAGTTTAGTATATCACATTGAAAAGTTTTACCTTAAATCATGAATGACCCTAAAACAATTGATGCAATCCTTGAATCCATAGGATTAATAAGTACAGCCTATATTTTCTTTTTGTTAATGCCCGTTCTGGTGCTTTATTGGATTTACCGGAAAGTAACATCTCTGGACTGGAAATTAAAGAGAAGAAAACGGAATGACGGTTATGTGTTCAATAAAAACACGATACTCACAATCATGACAATCATCGGATTTGTATTTACCCCGTTACTTGTATTTTATTATTACTTCCATGAAGATAAACAGATGGGTTGGGGTTTTATTTTTGTAATTGGCACATTGGCATTTGCTATCTATCAAGTGTGGAAAAATGTACAGAGTTTAAATTCAAAAATTTACATTTTCCCAGATTATTTCAAGTTCAAAGAAATTACTGTTCAGGCTCCTTACTCCTCCTACATAGAGCAAAGAGAATATGACACCGGAAATAGTTATAAGTTCGATAGTTACTTAATTGTTCAAGCAGATCAAGTGCCTACCTTCGAAATTGAGCTGAGTAAGTATGGGCTTAATAACAGGGCGATAGAAATTCATGAGGCCCTGAATCGAATTGCGGGCAAAGACGATGTGGTGAAAAAAGTAAACCTTCCACGGGTATCATGGGAAGAAAGAATTCAAGAAGCAGAAGGAATCACCGATAAGAAAATGATAAAAAAAAGAATGCAGGAATTATTCTATTATCCCATGATAGCCGCATTAATCGGTGGGGGTTTAGGTTTTTACTATTTGAATCTTTTTGGTTTAATCGGTGGAGTAATTATCGGAGTGGGTGCTTATTCTTTAGTAAAAGGAGAAATTTTAATGACGGGTGGAACGTACAAAGGAGCAAAAGCGCGACTGATCGCAAGTGGTTTTTTACTGGTTGGTATTATCTATTTAGCACTGCTTTACTATGCAAAAAACCAATAGCTTTATCTCCTTATTTCAAAGCTCACCAATGTTTTTGTTTTAGGTGTTATCCTAAATTTTATCGTATCACCAACGCTCATTTTATCGCGGTCCATATATTGGACGCGGATCTTTTTCTTTCCAAAGGTTTCCAATCGGATGTATCTATTAAATGTGCTGGAGAATTCTCTCCCTTTGTCCGATATCTTACTTTCCCCTTCATCAATTTCTTTAGATAAGAAATCCAGAAGCAAATAAATCGATTTAGGTAACACGGCTATTAGGGCTACAGTCAACGCTAAAATATAAATCCAAATCACGTCACTGATAACTGGTCTCGTCAATAAATAAATTATACCTGCAGCAATTCCAATAGCAACGGTCGAGCCACCGATTAAGCTTCCTAAGAGAATGTTTCTTTCTTTTGTGTTAATTACTGTTCTCGTGGTCATTCTTTTTTAAGTAAAGATGAGCATATTTAAGTCTTGCCAATCAACTACTTTTGAATCAGCTTTTTTGAAATCCTATCATGCCTTTACCTCCTCCAGGAACTTCACTGTACTTTATCGCATTCATTCCTCCTTCTCCTTTTTTTGAAGAGGCACAAGCATTGAAAGAACATTTCCGAGATCAATATAAAAGCAAGGCTTCGCTTAACTCTCCTCCGCACATCACCCTTCACATGCCTTTTCAATGGAAGGAGGCGAAAGAAGAAAAACTACTAACCGCATTACGTGTTTTCTCTTCAGATAAAAAATCATTCGCTCTTTCCTTCAACGATTTTTCGTGTTTTGCTCCAAGGGTCATTTACATGGATATAAAGCCTTCCGAATCACTCACCGTTCTTCAGCAAGAATTGCATCGATTTTGTAAAGTTGAATTGAACCTGTTCAACGCGCAATACCGCGACTTACCCTTTCATCCTCACCTGACCCTTGCCTTTCGGGATTTGAAGAAAGATCAGTTCCCCAAAGCATGGCAAGATTTCAAGGAAAAGAAATTTTCAGGTGAATTCACAGCGGATAAAATCACTTTACTGAAGCATGATGGAAAGCATTGGAAGCCCTTTCACGATTTTCATTTTTAATTGCCTCCTTATTTTACGACTTTAGATACAAAATAAAATCTGATGAAGTACCTTTTAATGTTAGTTGCGATTTTTGCCGTTTCCGCTCTGCGTGCACAAAGTGGCTCAGAAATTTTGCTGTTCGACTTGAAAGTAAAAAAGGATAAAGTCACCCTTTCAAATCCAAAGAATGTAACGAATCACAAAGGCTACGACAATCAGCCTTCTTTTCACACAGATCAACCTATACTTTATTATTCTTCATTCAATGATGAAGGTCGCGCGGATATTCTATCCTATAATTACAAAACCGGAGTAACCACTGCCATTACAAAGACTTCTGAGCGTGAATACTCACCTACGCTAACTCCTGATAAAAGCAGTTTGTCATGCATCATTCAACGCGACAACGGTGCCCAGAATCTTGGAAAATACCCAGTGGACGGTGGCGAACCATCCGTAATTATAGACAACATGATTGTGGGCTACCATGCGTGGGCGGATAACAGTCATCTTGCACTGTTTATATTAGGAGAACCTCAAACACTGCACTATTTGCGCTTGCCTACTAAGGAAGATGCAGTACTCGCGCAAAATATTGGCCGGTCATTACACAAAATTCCGGGTGAGCGCTCCATCAGTTTTATACAAAAGACTTCTGGTACGGATTGGGAAATCAAAAGACTGGAGTCAGAGACGATGAAGATCACCACGCTGGCAGCAACACTTCCAGGAAGAGAAGACATCACATGGACTTCTGATAAGAAGATTATCTCCAGCGATGGCACAAAACTTTATTTTCTTGATCCGGCTAAAGAAAAGAAGTGGATTGAAGTTTCCATTCTATCAGGCACCGAACTTTTGAAAGGTGTTACACGACTATCGGTAAATACAAAGGGAGATAAGCTGGCGGTAGTGATTGCTGAATAAACTGATCGAATTAGTTTTCACAGAAAGCCCCCTTCGCAATCCACAATTTTTTAATCTCTGTTGTTAGCAACCCTTCGCGCACAGCCGGATCATTTCCAATTACCGCATTTGTAAGTTCTCCGTTTACTATTAAGATACCACCTTGCTCTTTATCAAACAGAGCCTCTGTAAGCACATTGGTATTGCTTCTCTGCACCTTTAAATAATCAGTATGTTTCTTCAGCAGTCTAGATTGCTGCTTTTGGCTGAGCTTGGCAACACTGAGTGAGTAACGAATAAATTGATACGAAACCATCTGATAAGGTTCCTTCGCTGCACATATTGATCCGTATTGTGGATAGTAAGGCAACACCTCAACATTCCAGCGTTTTGCCTCCACTCCCGGATCAGTCTTTAACCACTCACGCACTTCGTCTATTGATTTGGATTTAAAAATAAAGATACCTCCACCTCCATCAAACGGCCCGGCTGCAATCAATTTATCTTCCTTTGCAAGGCGAGTGATATTCGCCATATGGCCGTCCATGATTTTTTTTACTTCCTCATCGGCAAGCTTAGCCTTGTCGGGCTTATTATTCAGAAAAACAAAAACATACTCGGGCGATTGAGCCCATGCCGGACCACTCAGCAATAAAATAAGAACAGCAAGTTTGAATAATTTCATGATGAATAAATTTAGCCAAGATTTAAATCAACTCCTTTCTCTTTTGTCCGCTAACCAAAAGAACTCCGAACAAAATCATTACAGTGCCTACAATTTGAAAAGGCGAAATCGTTTCTTGTAAAAAGAAATAAGCAAGCACAAGTGTTGAGACGGGACCAATACTTCCCACAATGGCGGTATTGTCGGAACCAATTCGTTTAATGCCTTCCACCACCATATAAGAAGGAACAACCGTTGATAATATCGCCATCAAAAAACTGTACACATAAACCAGGGAAGGGAAACCCCACAATGAAATATCTGAATTCAAAAAGAAATGAAGCAACACCCCTATCGAAGCAAAACTCATGGCATAGCTGTTGAACTTTGCTGCGCCTACCATTGGAATTAAGCGACCACTGCCAACAATATACGCTGCGTATGTAAACGCGCAGATAAAGATGAGCAGCGATCCTAAAATAAAATTGTTGCTTTGCGCGGATTGCAAATCCACCTCACTAAAGAAAGCAATCAATAATCCGACATACGTAATGACCAACGCCACCCACTGAATCGGTTTTATTTTCTCTTTGAAGATCAAGGAAGACATCAGCATGACCAGTGTTGGATAAATGAAAAGTATCAAGCGCTCTATGCCGGCTGTTACATACTGCAATCCTAAAAAATCAAGCAGGCTGCTGATGTAATAACCAAGGCAACCAATTGCAGCGACACTTACCCACTGGCGGGGAGTGAATTTTACATTGGTTTGTTTTGATGAAGATGCATAAGCCGATATGGCAAAAAACGGCAGAGAAAAAACCATCCGCAATGCTAACAAGGTAATGGCATCCACGGTGGTGTCACGATAAGCAAGTTTTACAAAGATGGCTTTTGTAGAAAAACAGATAGCCCCTAAAAGTGCAACAAGCACACCTCCCATAAAATACTTACGCGACTTTGATGCGGATGTCATGCTTTTCCTGAAACGAGGACTCGCACCAACTTCATTAAGTCTGCCTCGCTATTATAAATATTAGGAGACACGCGGATAGCATCGCCACGGAATGAAACAGAAATTTTATTTTTTTGTAAAGCCCTCTTGATTTTATCCGCTTGCGCATCAGCGGGCAATCTCACACCAAACAAATGATGTCCTCTGCATTTTTCATCCTCCACCCAAAAACCAGCTTCTTGTAAAATGTTGATGGGTTTGCGTGTAATGCTCGCGCAGTATTGCTGAATCGCTTTGGGTTTCCATTGATTGATCTGCTTCACTGCTTCCAGCAGCATGGGCAGCAAAATAAAATTACTATGCTCACCTACTTCATACCGCAATGCTCCGGGCTGATAGTTGGTTTCATAATTGACAAGGCCAGCAAAGTTTTCACTATGGAGTCGGTTAATCCAATTCTCTTCTACGGGTTTACCCTGATCAAAATATTCTCCATAGTATGCAAGCCCCAATGAATACGGACCCATCAACCATTTATAACCGGCACACACTAATGCATCGGGTTGTATTTCTTTTACATCGAAAGGCAGTGCCCCTACCGACTGTGTTCCATCGATGATGAGAAGTGCCCCGACATCTTTAGTGCGCTTTCTTATTTCTTTCAGATTGAACAATGTGCCATCGGCCCAATGAACATTGCCCAATGCAACTAATTTTGTGTTGGTGTCAATGGCATCGAGCAGTCTGTCATTCCACACCTTTCCTCTATTGACCAATTCGTGAGGTGGTGCAATTACTTTTATTTTTGCGCCTGTGTCCTGATGCACCCGGTGCCAGGGGTAATAATTGCTTGGAAACTGCTCTGCGGCAACAATAATATTATCCGATGATGATAGCTTAATGTTCTTTACCACATTGGCCATGCCGTAAGAAACGGAAGACACCAACACCACACGATGGGCTTCAGCATGAATCAATTTTGAAAATTCCTTTCTTAGTTTTTCTGTATCCTTAAAAAAATCTGCTCCTGTTACCAAGGCCGGATTTCTTTTTGCCTGGATACCTTCAATGCCTTTCTTTTCAACTGTCTTCAGCATGGGCGACATGTAAGCGCAATTCAGATACACACTGCCAGAAGGCAAGGAAAATTTAGATCGTTGATTGGTAATCATGATTAATAGTTTTGATGAGAAAGGCCGAGTGAATCTCTCAGATAAAGAAATTCATTTTTGTTTTTTGTCCAGTAGTTGGTGATCATTTGCTTATCCAGGGTCGCGGTCGTTGTCTGGATATTTCCATTTTGCTCATATTTCTCTGTCCAGCTTTTGATGCTGTGTGGAAACGTCTTCTCAAATTCAATGGCTAGACTTCGCTTCTGCGAGGGATATGTTACTATGTAAGAAACCAAGTCTGATGTTTCCTCTTTTGTGCAGATTGCTTTTTCGCTATTCAGGCCAACGTGGCTTAACCGCGAAAAAAATAATCCGGGTATCATCTCCACTTCGCCAACAGGCAGGCTTTGAGGATCCAAGCGGATACGATTCCAAAGTTCATCCTCCAGCCAGGTTACTTTTATATTCAGGTTTTCATCGCCCTCCTTTTCAAAGTATGAGTGACCGGCAATTACATATTTTTTATGTTTAAGATTCACTTGCGAAAAAACCTGGCCACACCATTCCTGCACGGTCATGGTGAGTTTTAATGTATGAGGAACTTGATTTACATCAACGGGTGTAAATGCCGAGAGCATCATGGAGTACGGATAAATTCCAGTAACAAAATTTTTAGTCATGTTTAATTTAAGCACACTTACCTTATCTCTGCCCGCCATGTCTGGATTATCCAGCTTTACTTGTTTGTTTTTAGAAAAGTCTTCGGTAACAAAAATCATCATGGCATTGCCGATGCGCTCTTCACCGTAACGGTTTTGGACTAAACTATACGAGCTTACTTCTGCATTGCCTGCATACCAATAGTTTTTAAAGTCGTTGGAAATAATTGAATCAGCTGGTAAACCCGACTGTTGCTCACCACATGAAATCAAAAGAAGTCCCGACAAAATGAATAAAACGGGAATACAAAGGTTAAGTCTCACTGTTCATTAATTTAATAATCTAAACATAACTCAATCTCAGCTCAAAATTAAACTTGGGTTACCAATTTTGTCAAACAAACATTAAGATAGACACCTAAACTGCCATGAGTCAGAAAGAGATTTATAAGGGAATCGAATTTGTTCGTATTTCAAATCTGCCAAAAGAACAAAGTGAGAGAATCTATGCTGCTTTCCCAAAAGAGAAAATAATAAAGATTCTAAAAGATGAGGTGATCTTAAGAGACTGTATTCAGTTTCACGAATATCAGGAGTGGTTTAAAGAAACATATCAAAAACAGTGGGATATGGTGTTGAGTAAACCTGAGAACACATTCTCAACTTCATATAATCTGGCTCTCAAATAATTCAATCCCAAATTCCTTCAGGCACGATCACTACATTTCCGATTAATCATTGAAGTAAAATTTCTTGTCCTGTCTTAGAAGAGCCGTGTTCTTTGATGTGCGTTGATGTTATAGCTCACACATTTTTCTTTTAGCGACATGATATTCATTCCAGATTTCATGCAGTATTTCGGATGCTGATTTTACATCTCTGATAGAGGCCGCCACCTGACCTATTTCCAGTTCCCCTTCCATGAGATCTCCTTCAAAAATTCCTTTTTTCGCTCTTCCGCTTCCTAAAATTTTTTGCAATTCTTCGACCGATACACCTTGTTGTTCCGCTTTTGCTACTTGGTGATAAAATTCATTTTTAATGAGGCGCACGGGAGTGAGTTGCTTCATGGTAAGGGTTGTATCTCCCTCATTCAGTTCCGTAATTTTTTTCTTGAACGCTTCGTGCGCTGATGATTCGACACTGGCTGCAAATCGTGTCCCGATCTGAACACCTTCGGCACCTAAAGCTTCAGCGGCAAGCATTGATTTTCCAGAACCAATACCTCCGGCAGCAATCACCGGAATAGAAACCGCATCACAAACCATAGGAATCAAACAAAGCGTGGTGGTTTCCTCGCGGCCGTTGTGTCCGCCAGCTTCAAATCCTTCGGCTACTACCGCATCAACTCCAGCTTGTTCACTTTTCCTGGCGAACTTTGAGCTTGATACAACATGAACTACGGCCATCCCCTTGTCCTTCAAGAGACCCGTCCAGAGAGAAGGGTTGCCTGCCGAGGTGAAGACAATTTTTACCTGTTCTTCTACCAGTATCTTTATTAACTTATCGATCTCGGGATATAGCAAAGGCACGTTTACACCAAATGGTTTTGAGGTTGCTGTTATACATTTCCTGATATGTTCCCGAAGAGTTTCGGGATGCATGGAACCGGCCCCGATCAGGCCTAAACCCCCCGCCTCACTCACCGCAGAGGCCAGTCGCCAACCGCTGCACCAAACCATGCCAGCCTGAATAATTGGAATGTGAATACCTAATAACTTTTGAACTCTCTCTGATGGCATTTTCGTTTATTTAGGCGTGAAATTTACTTCCTATGAACTTGAAAATCTGACATTTAGAACAACTGTTTTTTAAATGGCTCAACGGGGCGGCTTTTAGTTGTCCACAAAGAAGTGATTAATCAAAACGCAGATAATTATTTATAAATCAGATAGTTAAGCTTTAATATTCTGTTAATGTTGACAACTCTTCATAATTGTGGGATTCTTTTGGGGCCTGTTTTTGCATATTTCTAAGTGCTTGAATTATACCCATTTACTCAGCTTCTTTCATTAACCTTATATGACCTATTTTTACACCAAGTTAAAGACAGAAACAAATTACTTTTAAACCTCATCATCCCAAACAAATGAGATCTCTTTCCATATTAACTCTCGTTCTTCTTTCAAATTTGTCAGCGATCGCACAGCAGGCTAATCAAATCAATCTAAAAGACCTGCAGCAAGTGATCAACAAGCCTTCTGATAAGGTGCAGGTAATCAACTTTTGGGCAACCTGGTGTGCTCCATGCGTAAAGGAAATTCCATTGTTTGAAAAACTGAACCAGGCAAATAAAGAGGTAGAGGTGACCTTGGTAAGCATGGATTACGACTTAGATCCAAATCCCGAAAAGGTATATCGGTTTATGACCCGCAAGAACCTACAATCAAAAGTGGTAATTCTGGCCGAAAGAAACCCCAACGACTGGATAGGTAAGATTGACAAAAGCTGGAGGAGCGGCACCTTGCCGGCTACACTCATCATCAATACGAAAAACGGTAAGAGAAAATTTGTTCAGCAGGAACTGCATGAAGGCGATCTCGAAAAATTGATTGAAGAAGTAGAAAAATAAATGGTCTGGCCCTCTTGTGATTTTTCAAAGGAATTTAATTCTTCTTCTCTCCCATCGGCAACTCCACGTTTTCTCCCCACACGTATTTATTAAACCATTGCCAGTTGTGCCATGTAGCCGCTAATCTTTCTTTTGGTTTTGTGATGCCATGACCAAAGCCTTTATAAACAATCAACTCACTGGGCACACCTTTATCACGAAGGCCTTGAAGCAATTCATACGCATTGGCAATTGGCACGCGCTTGTCATACTCACCATGCTGAATGAGTGTTGGCGTTTTTGCTTTATTGATGTTAGTCATCGGTGATGTCTTTTTATAAATTGATTCATCACTCCACGGAGTTGCCTTCAGATATTGACGCGTGAATGGATGAATATCGGTGTTCACATAATAAGTCATCCAATTAGAAATTCCTGCTCCGACTGAAATGGCTTTAAATGCATCGGTATTCGTAGTAAGAAACGCAGAGATGTATCCACCCTGGCTCCAACCCATGCTGCCCATTTTGGTTTTGTCAATCATTCCCTTCTTGTCAAGATAATCAACACCACTCATTACATCCCACATATCACCAACACCCAGATTTTTTACATTCAATGATCTAAATGCTTCACCGTAACCCGCAGAGCCCCGATAATTAGGACGCAACACCAAACAGCCTTTGTCGAGCCATTGTAAAATCGGATATACGCCACCAGGCACAGGCGTTGGAGTGTCGATGCCTGTTGGGCCACCATGGATAGCCACCATCAACGGATACTTTACGGAAGGATCATAGTTAGCGGGCTTGTGCAGGACTCCTTCTATGATAGCACCGTCTTTACTTTTCCAGCTGATCACCTCGCTTTGAGCCGTTTTCCAACCAGATGTCTGGTTAGTCATATCGGTAATCTGTACTGGCTGCATCGAAGCGATGTCGGTTACAAATACTTCATTCAATTGATTCCCATTTCTACCTACAAAAGCAACACGGGCACCATTCTTAGAAAACGAGAATCCATAAATCTGTTCGGGAGTAGCTACTAACACAGCATGATTTCCCGTGGCCGGATCTACCCTATAAAGATTTCTTTTCGTTTTATTCCAAACAGAAGAATAAATACCTGTGGCTTCCCATGAAAAGCCTCCAAGATCTTCATCGAGGTTTTTTGCCAACTCTCGAATTGCTTTTGTTGAAAGATTGATCGCAAACAATTTTGAGTTTGTATAAAAATTAGAAGTAGTGTCATTCACATTGGATGTAAATAAAATTTCTTTCGAATCCGGTGACCAGTCCTCCACGCCATCCGAGCTGGGATTTGAAACGATAAGAGTTACTTTTTTATCATTCAAATCAACCATGGATACATCTGATTTCAAAAATGAATTAATCAATGGGTCGGGTTGATGAGAAAAAGCTACTTTAGATCCATCCGGTGATAGTATAAATGAAGTGACTGTAAAATTTCCTTCTGTCAACCGTGTAGCTTTAGGTGCTTCTATACAACCTGCCTTTTCTTTTTGTGCATCGTCCGTTTCATAGCAAGGAAGTTCGGAAGGTTCTTTCACGTCAGGCATGAAATCCACTTTCCACAAATGAGAAAGTGTATATTCCTTATCATCGGCTTCAAATCCACCATAGCGTTTTTCACGTTCCTTTTTTGTCTTGTCTTCCTTTTCGGATTTCAGAAAAACAAAACTTTTCCCATCGGGATGCCACTCAAAAGAAGAAATGCCTTCGTCCTCTTTGGTTACAGCACGAGCTTCACCTCCCTCTACACGCATCACATAAATCTGATTCTTACTTCCACGGTCAGTCAAAAAAGCAATCCATTGTCCGTCAGGTGAAAACGCTGCATTCGTGCTGCTATTTTTTGCTGTGTTGGTTAACTGAAATGGTTTCGTTCCATTTTTACTCAGCCATATTTCCGTATCAAAACGATTATCATTCCAGTCGGTGGTCTGCACAGTATACGCAATATGTTTTCCATCCCCAGAAAGCGTAACACCACCAATGCTGCGGAGAGAAATTACCTCTTCAAAGGTGGGAACGTGTTGCGCTGCGGCTAAGCCACTAATAAAAATGAAGAAGAATAATAAGAAACGATTCATAGACAAGCCTTTAACAGGATCTAATCACTATAAAGGACTTGATAAAATGAAGTGGTTTTACACTGGTGGTAATCAACATACACAATACAAATAGTTAATTCCTGGTGATGAACAAGCTCGATAAACGCTGTTGACTTTTAGACAACTCCTGATTCCGTTTATTTACTACATCACAAAGAGAATGCTTGTGACGGTTAGTTCTTATGGGTAATTTTAAAAACTATTAATATCCGCATTATGAAAATTTTGGTTACGGGAGCGGATGGTTTGCTTGGCAGTAATTTAGTGCGAGAGCTATTGACCCGGGGAGAAGAAGTTTGTGCTTTTGTTGAGCCTGGCCGCCAACAGAAAACACTGGAGGGTTTAACCATCGAAAAAGCTTTCGGTAACCTCTTACATGCTGAAGAGGTGATAAAAGCAATGGCCGGTTGTGATGCCGTTATTCATTGCGCAGCAAGCACTAGCGTGTGGCCTACACGATCAGCATTGGTGAATCGGGTCAATATTGAGGGCACAAAGAATATTGTGAATGCTGTATATCAGAATAAAATAAATCGCCTGATTTA
>JANOUH010000069.1:0-12727 GCA_031416795.1 Cytophagales bacterium
GTGAGGGTGGGATGAATCACGCCATGAACAATATCTATTTTAGTATTGCCCATGGGCACGGTCACCGAAGAAGTATCAACTGGAGACAATGCCTTTTGAGAGTTTGGAATAGATCCTTTGTAAAGCGGAATTTCTTTTTGAGCGAAAACCATTTGAGAAATTAATAAGAATAGGAGGATTAGTTTTTTCATAGTCATGATTTGCTTCTAAAGGTAGGATGTTTTATCAATCGCTCAATCAGTGACCGATTACTTTTAGTTAAAGAAAATCAAAGCGACAGAATTTATTATTACCGCTGCTCATAATCCTGGCAATAAATTTTTATAGCGTTTTATTTAAACAGTAAAGGAGCGAACTCAACCAGATTATGTCGCCAGGTGATAAAGGTATGACCAGCCGGATAGTCGTTAGTCTTGTATTTGATTCCGTACTTGTCAAATAATGCTAATACATTTTTTCCATTTTGATAGGCGATGTCTTTTTCGCCTCCCATGGCAATCCAGAAAAGTTTGAGTTTGTTGATTTCCGGATTCTGCTAAGGTTACAAAATGATCAAAACAAAGTGATTTTCTTCTCCTTTGATCCGTTTAGCTGGATAGCAATCTTAATTTATAAGCTGTGAGTGCACCAAAACCAGGCTGAGCAATTCAGTAAATGAATTTGATAAGACAGATTCAATCAACCATCATGGTCTGTCCTGTTCATGAACTTTAGTTTCTTATTGTTATTTTTAGCTGTATCAAATCCTAACCAACATGAAAATCAGGTTCTCATTAGCGCTTCTCGTTTCAGGATTATTTTTAATTACCTGCAAGTCTCCAGAGACAAAACAGTTAACCTGGTATAAAGGAAATCTGCATACACATACTTACTGGAGCGATGGAGATGAGTTTCCGGAGATGGTGTTGGATTGGTATAAATCTCAAGGCTATAATTTTGTGGCACTTTCTGATCACAATACCGTGGCGGGTGATGATCAGTGGGTAATTATTCAAAAGAGTCCGCTGTATGAAACCAGCTTTCAGAATTACCTGAACAAGTTTGGCGCTGAGTGGGTGCAATACAAAACCGACACAGGCCGCACGCAAGTAAGGTTAAAGACCTTTGCGGAATATAGAAAGAAGATGGAAGGAGAAAACTTCCTGATCATTCCATCTGAAGAAATATCAAACTATGTGGATAAGATACCCGTGCATATTAATGCCACGAATATTCAGCAACTCATTCCAGCGCCCAATGGAAAAACGGTAGCGGAAGCTATGCAGCAATCCGTGGATGCTGTTTTAAAGCAACGCGAGCAAACCGGGGTGCCGATGTTTCCGCACATCAATCATCCTAATTTCAGATGGGCGGTTACGCTGGAGGATATGATCAGCCTGAAAGGAGAACGTTTCTTTGAAGTGTATAACGGACATGTTCTGGTAAATAATTACGGAGACTCCGTTCACATGAGCTCGGAAACCATGTGGGATAAAATTAATATCGCCTATGCCAATCGAAATCAACCACTGATGTTTGGTCTTGCTACCGATGATAGTCACAATTATCATCAGTTTGGAAGTGCCTTTGCCAATGCAGGCAGGGGATGGGTGATGGTGCAATCTGAAAAAATGGATGCGGCTTCATTGATCACGGCTATGGAAGAAGGAAAATTTTATTCATCTACAGGAATAAGTCTTGCCGCTGTGGAAGTGGAAGATCGCCAATTGAAAGTGAAGGTAGCAACGGAACATGAGGTGACCTATACGATAGAATTTATTGGTGTTTTGAAGAATGAAAGCGAACCAAAAATACTCAAGACAGTAAATGGGAGTGAGGGTAATTTTGCCTTGACGGATGAATATCTGTTTGTCAGATCAAAGATTACCTCCAATAAGTTTAAAACCAATCCATTTCAAGAAGGCGATTACGAGATGGCGTGGACGCAACCTGTCACGTTCAACAAATAATGAATAACAACCACTTGTAACGATGCGGAAAATAGTATTACAGTTTAATCTTCCATTCATTGAGCAGTGGTCTACCCAATAAAGCATTAGCTTCAGTATCGTTTTTAAATACTTCTTTTTTAGGATTCCATTTCAGCGGACGTTTTAGCTCGTAAGCAATATTGCCAATACTGCAAACTGTTGCCGTACGATGTCCAATTTCAACATCACTAATCGGTTTACTGCGCTTACGCATGGCATTCAAAAAATCTGTATAATGATTTTCGCTTTTATACACATGCTTTTCTGATTCACCAATAACCTTGTCTTTTAAAGATGCCGGAGTTGTTTCCAATTTTCCTCTGGCAATTTTTATTTCACCTTCAGTACCGGTAAACCACACGGCATTGTTCCACTCCCATGGTTCGTGTGTCATGATGGTTCCGTTTTTATATTGATAGGTCAGATAAGGATGGTCTTTTCCGTCAGGGGCAAAAATTTTAACCGGCCCACTGTGATCCATATCCAATGCCCATTGAGCGATATCAAACATGTGCGCTCCCCAATCTGTTACCATGCCCCCACCAAACTCTTTATAGTTTCTCCATCTTGGAAAAACATCCTCGGTTATCGGTGGAGCCAGTTCGGCATTAAATGGTTTGTATTCATTCGGCCCCAGCCATTGTTTCCAGTCTAACCCGTCTGGGATAGGCTGTTCGGGTAATGTATAAGGGATGGGTGGTGGCCCGATGTTTACTTTGATGTTTTTTATTTCTCCAATATATCCGTTGCGCACTAATTCTACTGCCTGACGAAACTCTTTCCATGAACGTTGCATATTGCCCGTTTGAAAAACACGATTGTGCTGGCGGGCAGCAGTTACCATCGCTCTGCCTTCTTTAACGGTAAGCGCCATTGGCTTTTCACAATAAATATCCTTTCCAGCCTCAGCTGCCATAACGGCTATCACAGCATGCCAGTGGTCAGGTGTTGCAATGACAACAGCATCAATATCTTTCCGTGCAATCAATTCTCTGAAATCATTGTACACAGGGATATCCGTATAGGCGCCCAACACTGTATTTTTTTCATAAGAAGTTTTTATCCTTTCAAGCATGAGCTGAGCTTTAGCCTGATATACCTCACTGAGGGCGGCAATACGGATTTCGTTGGTGTTTAAAAATGAGTTGCTAAGGCCGCGGCCCTGCTTGCCACAACCAATAAATCCCAATGAGATCATATCACTAGGTGCCATGTATCGGGTGCCATCAGCACCGTGGCCTCCTAACACAAAACGAGGCACGATCATTATTCCGGTTAATGCCATGGTGGTTTGTTTCAGAAAATCTCTGCGTCCGCGGGTAACTGATTTTTCTTTTTTCATAATGATATTGGCTTGAGCAACTTTTAAAATAGTACGTTTTCAAACACTTGATTAATATAAAACAGGAATCGTTTATATTAGCAAGATAGTTTTCAATTTCTTAAGAATTACCAATTTGGTGCTTGAATTTGATTAGCGGTTATTTAGTTTCAGATGGTTCTCATTACATTTAGAAAACTACCACACGTTGCTAAAGTCTTACTTCCCTAAATATTTGAATGAAATGAATATCAAAACAGCTTTTAAATTTCTGTTTTTAATAGTGAGTGGATTTTGCATGATTCAGTGCGCACAACCTGATACCGCACTAAAGACTACCAAAGATGCCCACATTCTTTTAATCGGTAATAACCTGGGATCAAGGATGATGAACTACGGTTATTTTGAAACGGAAATGCAAGTGCGGTATCCCGATAGTTTACTTTATATCCGCAACATGTGCGATGGTGGAGATACACCCGGTTTCAGACCTCACTCGGGGCGTGTGTCACCATGGGCATTTCCAGGTGCAGAAAAGTTTCAGACTGAACTAGCGACTAATTCAGGTAGCCAAGGTCATTTTGAAACACCTGACCAATGGCTCACCCGACTGAAGGCTGATGTCATCATCGCTTTCTTTGGTTACAACGAATCATTTCAGGGTGAGCAGGGACTTGAAAACTACAAAGCAGAACTGGACGCATTTATAAAACACACATTAGCACAAACTTATAATGGAAAGTCAGCACCTCAGTTGGCGATCGTATCACCCATTGCATTTGAAGATCTATCAGACAAGCTTGATCTTCCAAATGGTGTGAAGGAAAATGCAAATCTATCGCTCTATGCGAAAGCAATGAAAGAGGTTGCCGCTCTGAATAAAGTACACTATATCGATGCGTTCGATCCATCAAAAGAATGGTTTGAAGAAAGTGATGAAGCATTGACTATCGATGGTTCACAGCTTAATGAGGCAGGTTATGCTAAGTTCTCAACGCTTCTTGCCGATAAAGTTTTTGGCAAGGCAGAAGCCAAAGCGGAGTCGCATCGAGATCTGGTTCACGCAGCCGTGCTTGAAAAAAACTGGATGTGGCACAATGATTATAAGATACCTAATGGAGTTCATGTTTTCGGTCGCAGGTATGATCCTTTTGGTCCCGACAATTATCCTTTTGAGCTCACCAAAATCCGAGAGCTTACCGCCATTCGTGATACTGCCATTTGGCGTGCTGCCAAAGGAGAAAAAATGGATCTTGCTGCGGCTGATCTAAAAACCTCGAAGCTTCCACCAGTACAAACCAATTACAATCCGGAGAAAAATGGCAGCCTCGAATATCTGTACGGAAAAGATGCGCTGGATAAATTTAAGGTGGCGCCAGGATACAAGATCGAGCTCTTCGCTTCGGAACAAGAGTTTGCTGATGTAGCAAACCCTGTTCAGCTATCCTTTGATAATAAAGGTCGCCTATGGGTGGCCACCATGCCTAGTTATCCTCACTACAAACCGGGTGACAGTAAACCAAATGATAAACTCATCATATTGGAAGATACCGATGCTGATGGGAAAGCAGATAAGCAAACAACCTTTGCGGATGGGTTACATATTCCGGTGGGGTTTGAGTTCGCCCCGGAAGGAGTTTATGTTTCGCAAGGCACTAACCTCGTGCTTTTAACCGATACCAATGGAGATGACAAAGCAGATAAAAAAGAAATTATATTAAGTGGTTTTGATGATCATGACACGCATCACGCACACAGCGCTTATGCAGCGGATGAGTCTGGTGCAATTTACCTGGCCGAGGGAGTGTTCTTACACACCAACGTAGAAACATCGTATGGCCCAGTGCGCGGTACTAACGGTGGCTTCTATCGGTATACACCTCAACGGCATAAACTTGAACGCACAGCCCAGCTGGCTATTCCCAATCCATGGGGCATTGCATTTGATGACTGGGGTCAGAATTTTTTTGCGGAGACATCGGGTCCTGATGTTCGATGGATGGAACCGGGGTCAATAAAGCCGAGATATGGTGTGTCGTCCCCAAAATCTTTTAATCTTATTCAAGAAGAACATCGGGTACGACCAACCTCCGGATTGGAGTTTGTTTCCAGCAGGCATTTTCCGGATGATGTGCAGGGAGATCTACTCATTAATAATACCATCGGGTTTTTAGGAATGAAGGAACACACCATGGAAGATGACAGCACAGGTTTTAAGAGCCATCATCGTCAGGATCTGGTAACCTCTGAAGACAAAAATTTCAGACCTGTGGATATGGAGTTTGCTCCGGACGGTTCACTCTATCTGGTTGACTGGCATAACATATTGATTGGTCACATGCAGCACAATGCGCGCGATCCGCTTCGCGATCATGTACATGGCCGTATCTATCGCATTACATATCCTTCACGGCCCTTGGTAAAACCGGCCAATGTAGCAGGAGCAAGTATCGCTGAATTGCTAGACAATCTAACGCTTCCTGAATACAGAACGCGCTATCGCACCAGACGCGAACTGAGAGGCCACGAAGCAAGTGAAGTACTTCCTCAACTTAAATCATGGGTGGCAAAACTTAATATTGAAGATGCCCGCTATGAACATCATCTCGTAGAAGCCTTATGGGTAACGTGGGGGTTGGATCAGGTAGACGAAAGTTTACTTCACCAGGTTCTTCAATCAAAAGATTATCATGCGAGAGCAGCAGCGGTGCGGGTGCTTCGCTATAGTGGACATAAAATTAAAAATCAATCTGAATTGCTTATGCGTGCTGCACAGGATGAGCATGGCCGTGTTCGGTTGGAAGCGTTAGTA
The DNA here is from genome assembly GCA_031416795.1 of Cytophagales bacterium. Lineage (GTDB taxonomy): Bacteria > Bacteroidota > Bacteroidia > Cytophagales > Cyclobacteriaceae > ELB16-189. The sequence goes on from JANOUH010000069.1 coordinate 6,104, forward strand.
GCAGCATCATGGCTGGATAAAGAAGTAGGGTTGCCCATTGTGATGGAAGCAGGTAAAAAACCACTCGATAGATGGATGGAAGATATCTACGCTGCAGCAGTAGCTCACCTGAACGGAATGTCGCTGAAAGAGAAAAAAGATGAGGAAGTTATAACACATCTTACTGGAAGGGAGAGGGAGTCGTTCATCAAAGGAAAAGAAATTTTTGCCCGTGACGGATACTGCAGCACCTGTCATCAATCCGATGGCGGTGGGCTTTCCGCATCGGGATTTCCAACCTTGGTAAGTACCCCTTGGGTAACAGGTAGTGAGGAACGTTTAATTAAAATCGCATTGAAAGGAATTTATGGGCCAATAGAAGTAAATGGAAATAAATATGCAGGCCAGGTGCCGATGACTCCTTTTGGTGGTATGCTCAATGACGATGAAGTGGCTGCTGTGCTCACCTACGTGCGGAATGCTTTTGGGAATAAAGCATCGGCTATTCTTCCTGAAAAGGTGAAAGCCGTGCGGGATGCAACCAAAGACAAAACAGGTTTCTATTCGCCTGATGAGTTGTTGAAGCAGCACCCGATGGAGAAATAACGTAAACACACATTCAACTTTCGTAGCAACGAAACAGTAATTACAACCGACATGAATAAAATTGGATTCAACTTATTGGTTTGGTCAGGAAGACTACCCGACACATTTCTACCCATCACCGAACGATTGAAAAAAATAGGATATGATGGTATAGAATGCTTCATGGAAGAAAGGGACGTCAATGCCTATAAGCGATTTGGAAATCATCTCCAGAGTATAGGCCTTGAAGCAACGTGCGTGTTGGGTGTTGGTCCCGATGAAAATCCCATCGGTGAATCAGAAACAATCCGCGAAAATGCGATCGTCAGATTAAAACAAGCCATTGATTGCGCTCATGCGATCGGTTCAAAAATAATTTGCGGACCGTTTCATTCTGCGTTTGCCACATTTACCAACCGACAACCACCCACGCAGGATGAATACAAGTGGAGCGCAGAAGTGCTACATGCTGCCGGTGAATACGCAGCCCAGGCTGATGTCGTGCTAACACTGGAAGCGTTGAATCGCTTTGAATGTTACCTGTGCAACACCATGGATCAGTTGTCAGGATTGATCAACAGTGTAGCGCATCCCAATGTAAAAGCCATGTTCGATACGCATCATGCTAACATTGAAGAAAAAAAGATTGGCGAAGCCATTCGCAAGATAGCGCCTGTGCTGGCCCATGTGCATATCAGTGAAAACGACCGGGGCACTCCGGGCGATGGACATATTCCATGGGATGAAACATTCTCAACGCTAGCCGCTGTAAAATATAATGGCTGGTTAACAATCGAAGCGTTTACACGGAATGATCCGAATTTCGCCAATGCCATCAATGTGTGGCGCGAGTATTCCAAACCATGGGACATGGCCGAGCAAGGATTGACCTTTATTAAGCAGATGAGCGGCAAGTATGATCACTAAAAATGATGTGATCATCAAATCAGATCAAGTATGTTGATTTCATCGGCAAGCCTTCAAAATAAAACAACGTGGTTTCATTCCACTTTTTCACTACTTTAGAAAATGTTTATCACAGAATTTCAACAATCATAGAAATATCCGCCCAAATAAATTTATCAAACTCATGAGTCATTCAAATTTTCCCAAGGCAAAGTTTTTACTCTTGTCGATTACATTGATTGGTCTGATGGCCGTCTCCTGTAAAAAAGAAGAGAAACCTTCCAATCCTAAAACAGATAAATTAAAACTGCCTGCTGGATTTCGGGCAGAGCATTTATATAGTCCTGCGGAACATGATCAGGGCTCGTGGGTGGCCATGACTTTTGATCATAAAGGCAGGATGATCACAGCTGATCAATACGGTGCCATCTACCGGTTGGAGTTGCCGGTGCAAGGCGACACCACGAAACCCAAAGTGGAAAAGCTCGTGATTGGAACGGAAGCCGATCGCAATGCTGATACTACTACGTTAAAGGTAGGGATGGGCTTTGCACAGGGCTTGTTGTATGCATTTAATAGCTTGTATGTAATGGTGAATCATAACAGTGATAAGAACTTTGATAAGAATACGGGTCTTTATCGCCTTCAGGATACCGATGGCGATGATCAGTTTGATAAAGTTACTTTACTAAAATCATTTGAAGGCGAACCAGGTGAGCATGGTCCACACAGCCTCATCCTCTCTCCCGATAAAAAATCAATTTATATGGCAGCTGGAAATCACGTTGATGTTCCGCAGTTTGACATTTATCGTTTGCCACCAGTTTGGGAAGAAGACAATTTGTTTCCACAGATTAAAGATCCAAGAGGTCATGCCAACAATCGCAAAGCACCGGGTGGCTGGATTGCACACATTGATTCGTTAGGAAAAAACTGGGAGTTGGTAAGCGCTGGCTATCGCAATGAATTTGATATTACGTTCAACGAAGCAGGTGATTTGTTCACTTATGATTCTGACATGGAGTGGGATTTTGGAATGCCGTGGTACCGGCCCACCCGCATTTGTCATGTTACCAGCGGAAGTGAATTTGGATGGAGAACGGGTAATGGAAAATGGTCTCCGTTGTATCCTGATAATCTTCCTCCTGTTATCAATATTGGCCAGGGGTCACCTACCAACTTCATGAATGGCTCCAGTGCAAAATTCCCTGAAAAGTACAGGAAGGCATTGTTTGCCTTCGACTGGAGTTTTGGAATCATTTACGCTATTCATCTTACACCACAAGGTGCTTCTTATACTGCTAATGCAGAGGAGTTTCTATCGGGTTCACCCTTACCCTTAACTGATGGAGCAATAGGTCCTGATGGTGCCATGTATTTCCTCACGGGAGGAAGAAGGCTGGAGTCTGACCTGTATCGTGTCACGGCTATTGAAGATAAAGCAGCGGCAACAGAAACAACGAATGAAATGGCTACCATCAATGAAGCCAGTCAATTAAGAAGAACCCTCGAGCAGTATCATGAACTTAAAAAAGGTGCTTTGGATATTGCCTGGCCAAACTTAAAACATGAAGATCGGTTTGTACGCTATGCTGCACGTATTGCAGTAGAGCATCAACCCGTTACCGAATGGCAGGAACGGGCATTGAATGAAACCGATCCAGAGGCGCTGTCACTGGCGATGATCGCATTGGCGCGTCATGGCAAACCTGCCCTGAAGAATAAGATCATTCAGTCGCTGGTGAAGGTGGACTTTGATAAACTTTCTCCATCGCAAAAGATTGATGTCGTTCGGGCATTTGAAGTGTTGATCTTCCGCATGGGCAAACCCGAAGGTGCTGCCAAAGATCAGGTGGTGGCCTACCTGGATAAACATTATCCATCTTCAGCCAATGAACTGGACCGCGTACTCAGCAAGGTATTGGTTTACATTGATGCACCGGGCGCAGTCGATAAAACATTAGCACTGCTGGCAACGGCAAAAGATGATCCGATGGATAAGACCGTAAGTTCTTCCAACGACCTGATCATGAGAAACCCTCAATACGGACTGGACATCGCACGCATGTTGTCCAACGTTCCGCCTGCACAGCAAACTTATTTTGCCACGGTGCTTTCAGAGGCCGGCTCGGGCTGGACTCCTGAACTTCATGAAAAATATTTCAAGTGGATTGCCAACGCATTCACCTATAAAGGTGGTGTGAGTTATGTTGGTTTTATTGACAAGGCAAGAAGGAAAGCACTCGCACATACTCCCAACGATAAAATGGGATACTATGATACACTTTCGGGAGCTGCGCTGCTAACCGCTTCTGGAAATGATCTTGCTGATCGACCTCAACCAAAAGGCCCGGGCAAAAGACGGTCGCTCGAAGAAGCACTGGCCCTGCTTGATGAGCCGCTCTCAAACCGCGATTTTGAAAATGGGAAGAACATGTTCGATGCTACGTTGTGCAGTTCTTGTCATGGTATGCGTGGCACTGGTGGTGCTATCGGTCCGGATCTCACACAGGTAGGATCACGTTTTTCTTCGAAGGATATACTGGAACACACGCTTGAACCCAATAAGGAAATTTCTGATCAATATGCGGCCACGGTTTTTACCATGAAGGATGGAAGTTCTATTGTGGGCAGACTGATCAATGAAGAAGACGGAAAATATTTTGTGTCTCAAAATCCGTTTACACCACTCTCCTTACGGGAAGTTCCGAAGGCGGATGTCGTATCCACGAAGTTGTCGAGTGTTTCATTGATGCTTCCCGGATTGCTGGGCAGATTGAATGATGAAGAAATCAAGGACATTATTGCTTATCTCGTAGCGGGTGGAAATCCAGATCATGAAGTGTATAAAGGAAAAGCGGAAGCAAAGGCTTCGAACCAGTAAAATCATTTCATACAGTTTTCAGGCAAAATTCCATGATGCTAAACCTTAGATGAATGAACCGGTATCAATTCATTTTTACAGCACTTGTCATAGTACCGTTACTTTCTTTTCAACCTCCCGGTGAGTTGAAATTCAGAAAGCAGATGATTGCCTCTGAGAGTACTGAAACGGTGGGCGTATTTGATGTGAATGGTGATCAGCAGCTGGATATTGTATCAGGCAGTTACTGGTATGAAGGTCCTGGATTTTTAAAACGTCACTTTATTGGTAATGTAAAACGAGTGGGGGAGTATTATGATGATTTTTCCACCATACCCATGGATGTGAACGCTGATGGAAAAATGGATTTCATTACCGGAGGTTGGTTTGATGAAACCCTTCGCTGGAGAGAAAACCCAGGTGATAACAAAGAGTGGAAGCTAAATGACATTATCAAAACCGGTAACATTGAAACTACCCGCTCGTGGGATGTAGACGGAGATGGATTTGAAGAAATCGTCCCCAACACACCAGGTAAACCATTAGCCTATTATACATTGATGCGTGATGGAAACGGAAAACCTACCGGTCAGTTTTCAAAAACGCAGGTAGCCGACATGCATGGACATGGTCTCGGCTTTGGTGATATCAATGGCGATGACCGGAATGATTTTATTATTTCAACGGGCTGGCTCGAAGCTCCGGAAGACCGCAAAAACAAGCCATGGAAACTTCATGCTGATTTTGATTTCGGTAGTGCCAGCATTCCGGTTATTGTTGCCGATGTAAATCGCGATGGCCTCAACGACCTGATTGTTGGACAAGGCCACAACTATGGACTTGACTGGTATGAGCAAAAGCGCGATGGAAAAACGATCACGTTTATCAAGCACGCCATTGACCCTTACAATTCACAATATCATACGATGGAATGGGTAGATATTGATAATGACGGAGAGATGGAGTTAGTGACCGGCCATCGCTATCGAGCGCACAATGGAAATGACCCTGGAGATAATAATTCACCTGCACTCTATTATTTTAAATGGAATGGCGAATCATTCACCAAAAATGTAATCAGCTATGGACCGTTGGGTGAAGGCAAAGGAACGGGAGTATTTTTTTCTATTGCTGATCTGCATAAAACCGGAAGGAAAGATATTATCGTTGCAGGGAAGGAAGGGCTGGCTGTTTTTTTTAATCTGGGTAGTGAATAGATTATAATCCCAAAAATACTCCGGGCCGAACGAAAATAAAGTATGGCAAAAAAAGAGCATTCAACAAATCCGCCAGCCAGCTTTAATGAAATACTGCTTTACACCACACCCAATGGCAGTGTAAAAGTTGAAATCTATTTGCAAAACGAAACGGTGTGGCTTACTCAACAAAAAATTGCAGAGCTGTTTGGGGTGCAACGGCCTGCTATAACCAAACACCTGAGAAACATTTTTGAAACTGGAGAGCTAAAGGAAGAAGTGGTTAGTTCCATTTTGGAACATACCACTCAGCATGGAGCTATTAAAGGAAAAACACAGGAAACGACTACAAAATTTTATAATCTTGATGCCATCATTTCGGTTGGCTACCGCGTAAATAGCAGTCAGGCAACGGCATTTCGTATTTGGGCAACGGAACGGTTGAAGGAATACATCATCAAGGGTTTTGCTATGGATGATGAGCGGCTTAAAAACCCAGACAATATTTTCGGTAAAGATTATTTTGAGGAACAACTGGCCCGCATACGTGATATCCGCAGCAGCGAGCGAAGGTTCTATCAGAAGATAACCGACATCTACACCCAATGCAGTGCCGATTATAATGTGGAAACACAAAGCACCAAAGATTTTTTCGCCACAGTGCAGAACAAATTACACTGGGCCATAACCGGCCCAGACAGCAGTTGAGCTCATTGCCGCACGCGTAGACAGCACTAAAAAAAATATGGGACTAATTACCTGGAAGAATGCTCCTAAGGGAAGCATAAGAAAAACAGATATAAGTATAGCCAAGAACTATCTGAACGAAAAGGAATTGGATGGATTGAACCGCATTGTAACCATGTACCTCGACTATGCCGAAAGCCAGGCCCTGAAAGGGGCACTCATGTACATGAAAGACTGGGTATTAAAATTAGATGCTTTCTTGCAATTCAATGAAGAAGCTGTTTTAAAGCACCAGGGTAAAGTTTCACACGAAGTTGCCCTGGCTCTTGCCGAAAATGAGTTTGATAAGTACCGAATCGTTCAGGATAAATTAATGGAAAGCGATTTTGACAAAGCCATAATGAAACT
>JANOUH010000070.1:0-3608 GCA_031416795.1 Cytophagales bacterium
CCGGAACCTACCTGTGCGCCATCTTCTACTCGCGAGATATCCCAGATCTGAACTTGTGGTGAACCACGCAAGTAAATTCCACTATCACCATGTTTAGAAATTTTCCAATCTACAATCATTTCAAAATCCCCGTAAGGGCGCGTGGTGCAAAGATTGGCTCCGTCTCCCTGAAACACGATCATGCCATCTTTCACACTCCAGTTGTCTTTTACTTTTGCATTGGCCTCCACTTGTTTCTTGGCCAACACTTCCTTCGTCATTTTAGCACGTGCAATTGGATTCTCGACAAGGCCATGCCATCCACTAAGGTCTTTACCATTAAATATGGATTCATATCCTTTGGTGTAAGGAAGTCCTTCCAAATAGGTGAGTATATCGATGCGTTCATATTGACTATCTTCCCCTGTCAACTTATCAAGCATGCGCTCTAGTGTTTTACGTACCTCAACGCCTGTGAGTCCAGGTTTAGCATCAGAAGTTGGCAACGCAATCTGCATGGCAGCGCGGCTTGCTGCACTACTTAATTCCTGATCATCCAGGTAGTTTGCAACAAATACGAGTGACAGAAACGTTCTCACATTACCTGCAGACCTGAGGATAGCCGTCTTCTCACTTTTGTTGGAAGCCAAGGACATTCCTTCGCGCAACATCAAAAGTTTTTGATCATCGGGCCATGAAGATTTTCCCACTTGAGAAATAAATGATTGCAGGGCCCGCTCATGATACTTCTTTAAGCCTTCATTTTTTCTAATTGCCAATAGTGTTCTGGCTGCTTCATTATTTTGCCAATTCTTCAACGCATCAAACGCTACTTCTTTCTCATTATCATTGCCGTGATAAAATGTGGATACTACTTTCTCCAGCGCACCGGCATCATTCAAATACGGTAGGACTGGAAGCAGTTTTATTTTTTGCGTTGCATAAGCTTCGTTGATCAACGCCACAGAGTTTTTATCAAGCGCAGAGATAATTGCCGCTTGAATTGCTTTTATGTCTTTATCATTCGTTGAAGCTGTCAGCATTTTTAAAAGTTCACTCACGTTACTCCCTGAGGATACATTGGGCAACGCTGCATAGGCAGCATCTTTAACTTCTGCATTACCGGATGAAGTTTGTTTTGCAACCACATCAAAATGATTTGCCCTTCTGACACCAAGAATTTGCAACAAGGCCACCTTACTCTGTGGTTGCGCTGCCTCTAATTTTTGAGTTATTAAAACATCGGTGTCTTTGTCTGCCACTTGAAGAATAACTGCTTTAGCTGAACCAAGTTCTTTGGCATCCGTAGATCTCAACAGATAATCCAACAAGGATGGTGTAAGCTTTTTGCTTTTAAGAACAGCTATCTCTGATGCCGCTGCCATTCTCACGTGCTGATTGGATGAAGAAAGTGCAGGCACTAACATCGTTTCTGCAAAACCATCATTGCGATTTGCTTTTGCCAACATGGATAAAACATCAGCCTGCGCAGAACCTGTTGACTTCTTATATTCTTTTTGCCAGAGTTTAAGTGCTGACGCTGATCCAGCCGAAGAGACTGCAATCTTCAAAACTTCTTTTTGATACTCGGCATCAAAACGGCTACGCTCTTTTATAAATGTAGCGACCGATTTTTCACCATCGATCTGCGCCAGACCTTTTAGGCCGGCCAATCTGAAATGCTGTTGTGATGCATCGATCGTATTATCTAACAAAGCTTTACTGATTTCTTTAACCAGGTTGCTATTGCCTTTGGTCATCATCTGATGTAAATACTCCACCAATGCAGTAGTCGCTTCAGCGGGATCATTCTTGAAGCCAACATTCTTTGCTTGTTGCAAAAGCACCGGGTAAGAACTTGCATCAGCCAATAACGCCATGGTCCATAATGCCTGCTTTTTCAGTAATGCATTTTCACTTGAAGCAAATGCTGTGATTGACGCTAGTGCAGGTTGATAATTCAATTCACCCATTGCCTTGATCAATCTTACCTGTGTAGTTGCTGATTGATTTGGCAATGCATTCACTAAAGCCTTGCGGGCATCTTCAGTGCCAATGGAAACTAAGGTTGAAATAGCCGGATCATAAGATTCCTTATCACCAATATAGTCTTTAAGTACATTGACTGATTCGTTTGAGCCAACCAATTTCAGGTTATCCATGAAGTACGCTTTTACTTCTGCGTTGGTGGCTTTCTTCAATGCAGTCATATACGTCCGCTCTATTTTTGCTTTCTCTTCTTTCGTAGTGGCATAATGCGTAAGTAACGATACTGCATAGCGGGAAGAAATTCCTTCTGCCATTCCATTAGGTTGCACGCCATCGGTGACTAACATTAAACCTTCATCTCCAAGCGCAATAATTTCCTTAAATAATCGTGCGGCTTGCTGATTGTCGGTGGCAGGCAATAAGGCCAATACATCGGCCACTTTTGTTTTAACTAATCGTTGATCCTGGGCCGATAGAAATAGCGGTGCAAGAATGAACAAAAGAAGAAGTATGTGTGTGATATTTTTTATTTTCATCTCAGTGTAGTCTTAATGTGGTGATTAGATTTTCCAGGGGCCTCTCATCGGCTGATTGATCAAACGATTCGCAGCTTCATCATTAATAAACTCTTGTTTAACCGGATCAAAATCCAATGATCTTCCCAGCTGGAGTGCGATCTTGCCCATGTTCACAATCGTGGCGGAGCGATGACCGTTCAGCTCATTCAATCCAAACTTCTTGCGACTTCTGACTGAATCAGAAAAAATTGACATCTGAGGTTCTGGATCAGGGAATGTATCGATGACTTTTAGAATATTTGGAATATCGGATTTGAAGCCTCGATAAATTTTTCCGTTTGGTCCTTCGATGTAAGGCACGTTGGTGTCTTTGTTTTCACCATCGAGAATAATTTTACAACCATCGGCATAGGTAAACTCGATACGTCTCCATGTTCCCACAGCATCATCATGCTGCTGGGGGCAATCCACATCCACGCGTATCGGACTTGTATTGTCTTTTCCTAAAATGTATTGCACCGGATCGATGTAGTGCTGCCCCATGTCGCCAAGGCCTCCGCCATCATAATCCCAATATCCTCTGAAAGTACTGTGCACACGGTGAGGATTATATGGTTTGTATTGTGCGGGCCCGAGCCACATATCATAATCTAATTCCTGTGGCACTGGCATTGGATCAAGATCTGTTTTTCCAACCCAATAAAACTTCCAGTTAAAACCAGTCACACCACTGATCGTTACTTTTAGTGGCCAGCCTAAAATTCCACTGTCCACCGCCTTCTTCAATGGTTTAACCTCGGTGCCTAATCCATAGAAATTATCTTTAAATCTAAACCAAGTGTTGAGCCTGAACATGCGACCGTATTGTTCCATGGCTTCTACCACGCGCTTGCCTTCACCAATCGTTCGGGTCATCGGCTTTTCGCACCATACATCTTTGCCTGCTTGTGCAGCCATCACCGACATAATCCCATGCCAATGAGGAGGTGTTGCAATGTGAACCACATCAATATCGGGTTGGGCCAGCAACTCTCTGAAATCAGAATAGCCACGAACATTTCCACCGGCCAAAGCTATGGCATCTTTGAGGTGTGTTTTGTCTACATCGCACATGGCCAACAC
>JANOUH010000071.1:0-4351 GCA_031416795.1 Cytophagales bacterium
GATTTGCGCAAGACGGAATCAATTTTTTAAAGCAATTATTAAACGACTAAGTATATGAGCAGTGAACACATCAATATTGCTATTGTAGGATTAGGTTTTGGTGCCGAGTTTATTCCCATCTATAAAAAATATCCGGGTGTAAACCTGATGGCTGTTTGCCAACGCACAAAATCAAAAGTGGATGGAATTGCCGATGCATTTGGTATTGAAAAACGATATACCGATTACGATTTGCTTTTGCAAGATCCCGACATTGATGCGGTTCATATCAACACTCCAATCCCAGATCATGGCGTTCAATCCATCAAAGCATTGAAAGCGGGTAAGCATGTTGCGTGCACCGTTCCCATGGCTACTACGGTTGAAGAATGTGAAGAAATCGTTCGTCTCACCAAAGAAAAAAATCTCACTTATATGATGATGGAAACCGTGGTGTATGCCCGTGAGTTTCTTTTCATGAAAGAGTTATATGAAAAGGGTGAGTTGGGTAAAGTTCAATTTATAAAAGCCAGTCATCAACAGGATATGGATGGATGGCCTAACTACTGGCCTGGGCTTCCCCCGATGTACTATGCTACTCATTGCGTTGGCCCTGTGCTCGGCTTGCTTAGAAAGGAAGCAGAATATGTTTCCTGCTTTGGATCAGGCACCATTCGGGAAGAATTGCAAAAGCACTATAATTCACCCTATGCTGTAGAAACCACACACATTAAATTGAAGGATTCAGATCTGAGTGCACATGTATATCGCTCGCTCTTTGATGTGGCACGTCAGTATCGTGAAAGCTTTGAAGTATACGGATCAAAGAAAACGGTAGAGTGGCCTTTGATTGAAGGTCAACCATTAGTGGTTCATACGGCAAAAAAACCGGAGCATGAAATTCCTGAAGAAGTTCAATGCCCCGACTATGCTAAGTTATTACCAGAACCCATTCAGCGGTTTACCATGAAAGGAGTGTATGATGCTGATGAGCATCAACATCTTTCTTTTACACAAGGTGCTGGCCATGGAGGTTCACATCCGCACCTGGTGCATGAATTTATTAGTGCATTGAAAGAGAACAGACAGCCTTATCCGAATGCAGCGCAGTCGGCCAACATCACGTGTGTTGGTATACTTGCACATGAATCTGCCAGGCAAGGAGGAAAAATTATGCAGCTCCCTGAATTCACATTTTCAAAATAGATTTAATGGCAGGATCAGATTTCTACAGATTTGATCAGATTGTGGTTTTTGATATGCGGTCTTTATTAAGGCGTATAAACTGCCTATATTGTTCACGCTAAATGAATTTATTTATGAAAAGGATATCCATTCTCACGCTATTTTATTTGACTATAATCACGCTGGCATCCGCTCAGTCAACAGATGAAAAAGCGGTAGCGACAGCAGTTGAAATGCTTCGTAAAGCGATGATTGATGCTGATAAGACTACACTTGAAAGTTTAACAGCCGGGCAACTTAGCTACGGACACTCGAGCGGTGCGATTGAAGATAGGACTACTTTCGTAGAAGCCATCGTCAGTGGCAAAAGCAATTTTAATAGTATTGAACTTTCCGATCAGACCATAAAATTTGCTGGCAATGCTGCTATTGTTCGTCATAAATTTAAGGCAGAACTGGTCGGTACAGGAGGAGTTCTAAACAATGTAAATATTGGTGTTTTACAGGTTTGGCAAAAACAAAAAGGTAAGTGGAAGTTAATTGCCAGGCAGGCCGTTAAACTTTAGCTATCGTCTTGTTGGGGATTGAAAAGAAAAAAACTGGTATCTCGCCAACCAATCCCTGCGTAAGAAGGTTCTATTTTTAATTAAAGAACATCCTTGGAGGAACACTTTTTCAATCTCATTAATAAAATCAAGAGTGGTGATCATCAAGCATTGAAAAAGCTTTATGATGAGTTCAAAGCACACGTCTATAATACAAGCTTAAGTTATCTGCAAAATGCAGAAGAGGCTGAAGAAGTAACACAAGATGTATTTATTGAGGTGTTTAAATCGGCAGGGCAGTTCCGAAGAGGATCATCGGTAGGAACCTGGATTTACCGTATCACAGTCAATAAAAGTCTGGATTCATTGCGACACCGAAACCGTAAAAAGCGTTCTGGTTTTTTAACAAGCATTTTCAAAAAGGAGAGTGTAGCATTACAGATTGATGCTCCGCATTTTAATCATCCTGGCGTAGAACTTGAGAATCAGGAGAAGGCCCGTATTCTCTTTGCTGTTATCGACAAACTCCCGGAGAACCAGAAGACAGCTTTTATCTTATTGCAAATCGAAGAGTTACCTCAAAAGGAAGTGGCCATGATTATGAAAACCATGGAGAAGGCGGTGGAATCGCTTTTGCAGCGGGCCAAGGCCAGCCTGAGAAAAAATCTTGAAATATTTAATCCTAACCGAAGGAATTCAGAATAATCCTCGTCTAAACAATCACACATCATATGGAAAAAGACTGGAGAGATGACATAATGGAAAGTACACGCGGCATAAAACGCGCAGAGCCCAATCCGTTTTTGTTTACACGAATTGAAGCCAATATTAATGCGGAACGTTATGATCGCGTATTTACTTTTCGTATAAAATTTGCCGGTGGCTTGTGTGCACTCGTGCTCATAATGAATACGATTATACTGTTAAAGGATTTACGTTCTGTAGTGACGGAAAGCCAGAAAATAAATTCTGAATATCAATTGAGTAAGCCTAATTATCAACTCTATTAATCATGAAACGCGAAAGCATATTGATAGCCATGGTTGCGGTCCTTATCGTAATGAACGGATGCCTTCTCTTTTACTTCTTGGATAAAGGGAGAGGGCCTGGCGAGCAACCACCACCACATCGCGATAAGATCATTATTGAAGCATTGAAGTTAGACCGCGATCAGCAAGAAAAGTTTAAGCAATTGAAAACAGAGCATCATGATCGGATGATGGAAATTAATGATCAATCGAATCAATTATTGGAATATTATTTTTCGCTCTTACATGATGGTCGGGTTGAAGAAAAGGAGTCTATTGAAATTCGATTGGCTTCACTGGAGCAACAACGAGTGAGTGTTACGTATGCTCATTTTGATGATTTAAAAAAGTTATGCCATGAAGATCAAAAAGAAAAATTTGATGCCTTTCTGCCCACATTAATAGAATTTATTTTACCGCGTGGCAATCAGAGAAATCCACCACCACACGACCGAAGGAATTAGAAATAAGTATCGTCTAATAGGAAAACCAACTCATATGTCTAATACCCAATTCCGATTGCCTGTTATTTTAATATTGCTTGTTCTGGCGTGCTGTAGCAGCGATGATTCAGTAGATCCATCCGCAAACACCGCGGACTTACCGACCGTGTTTAAAAAGATCTATGGAGCAAATGATGTGTATGTAGATGGAAATTATGTGGTAGTTAAAGTGAGCGGTGCTCCAGACCATAAAAGTCCATACTATTTGGGTACCACGCTGGAAAGTTCCTTATATGAAGCCTACAATGGAACCAACTCAAGTTTTGTCATCAATCCAAATCGTATTGCTACGCAAAACTATACGTTTAAAATTCCTATTAATCCTGCTGTGAATACTAATCACAGTGCTACTCCGCTGGGTGCCATTGGTGTATCATTAAATGGAGTTCCGTTTTTCAATCAATATGCAGGTCCGAGTCAACCACTGGCTGGTGAAATCAATTCATTTGATCAATATGGAGGACATCCAGCACCACAAGGAAGATATCATTATCATGTGGAACCATTCTACCTTACATCTACAAAAGGAAAAGATGCATTGCTCGGGTTTCTCCTGGATGGTTTTCCAGTATATGGGCCAATCGAAAACGGAGCCGGTGTAACCAATGCCATGCTTGATGCTTATCATGGTCACACTCATGCCACCACAGATTATCCTGATGGCATCTACCACTATCATATCACCTCTACCGATCCTTACATTAATGGAAGTGGCTTTTATGGAACTGCTGGCACGGTATCTCAGTAAGTTTATACTAGTAGCTATAGTAAGTGTCATCTTACTAAGCTGTGCAACGGATGTTCCCAAACAAATTTCATTTAGTAATGCTGATTCCGTTGAGGTTGTCAGCAGAAAAGGACTGACCTATGTGAATGGAATCCTCTATAGTGGAATATTGTATACCAAGTATCCTCACACCTCAGATGCTGCATCATGGCGAGCATTTGACAACGGCAAAGAAGAAGGAATGCATAGAGAATTCTATTCCAACAGAAAGCGTAAATCAATACGTTACTTTGATCATGGAACGAAGGAAGGACTATACGAAGGTTGGTGGGAAAATGGAAAAAAACGACTGGAGTATTCATTCGAAAAAGATGAATACCATGG
>JANOUH010000072.1:0-6525 GCA_031416795.1 Cytophagales bacterium
CAAAGATTCGAAATGATGAATGAAAAACAAAGCGCCATTTTTTCATAAATCATGAATGTGATGATGTGCTTTTCATGTAAGTATTTGGTAGATAGTCCCTTTAAATTTTTTTGATGAATTAATAGATGAGATAAAAAAAATTAAAGTTTTTTTTATTCCGTTTTCTGTTGGCTTTGATGCTGGAAATAACGATAAAGTTAACATGGATTTACTGCTATTGACGTATCGAAATGGAGGAGATTGGTTGCCGGGTTGCCAGCAAACGCTTGAGCCTATACTTAATAAACATGCTTGAGGCTATCTTTAAAATAGTGGCGCAGAAATTTAAATGACTCGTTTATTTTATGCCATCAAGATTATTCCGTACCAGACTATGATCTGTACTTCTGATCGAAAGAACCCCGAAAAACACCCATTTACGCAGCATTCCTCTATTTTTTCACAACCTTTTGCTTTTCTACGTCTTAGCCTTATCTTTGCAGTCCATTTTTAAAAATAATAAGCACATGTACGCAATAGTAGACATTGCAGGAAAGCAGTTTAAGGTGGCTAAAGACCAATATATCTACGCACCCAAAATGGAAGGAGAAGCTGGTTCAAATGTATCATTTGATAAGGTCCTTCTGGTTGATAACGGTGGAAGTGTAGACGTTGGCGCCCCTACTGTAAACGGTGTTAAAGTATCTGGAAAGATATTGGAGCACGTAAAAGGAAATAAGGTTATCATCTTCAAAAAGAAAAGAAGGAAAGGCTATGCCGTTAAGAATGGTCATCGTCAGCAGTTCACGAAGGTCCAAATTGAAAGCATTGGATAATTGATTTGAAAATTTGAAGATTTGAAAATGAATCTTCAGATGAGCAAATCATGAAATTTTCAAATTAACGAAGCATCAAATTTTCAAATTGAGTTATGGCACACAAAAAAGGTGAAGGTAAAGTAAAAAACGGCCGCGAATCGGAAAGCAAACGACTTGGAATTAAAGTGTTTGGAGGTCAAAAAGTAATAGCTGGTAATATTATAGTGCGTCAGCGCGGCACCAGGCATAATCCGGGCAGAAATGTTGGAATCGGTAAGGATCACACCTTATTCGCACTTACCCCTGGGGTGGTGGTATTTAAGAAGGGCAAAGCAAATAAGTCTTTCGTTTCCGTTCAGGCAGAAGCTTAAGATATTCGATCTAAGATTTTAAATAGGGCATCTGGATGAAAATTCCAGATGCCTTTTTATTTTAATTAAATCAGCGATAGCATAGAGTTGCAGATCATTTGTTAACCCAAGAGTTGGAGCTGCCAGGTGCTTTACGTTTTCGATACATAAATATAGAGTAACTCTTAAAAGTTGATTGGACAGCTTTAAGTATTATCATTTTATTAAAAAATCGCTCGGTTGATGTCCAAATCATTTGGCCCTAAAAAGCCCCATAAACGTTTGAAATTTTAATAAAAAGCCAATTTCCCTTCCGTTTAAAACCTTGCCGCAGAAGAATTATATAGAAATTTCAAATGCAGGTGTTTTGTATTACGGATTTATCTCTAATTTAGGGGTTCATAATTCCTAATATTAACTAAACCTTAACCTATGAAGAAGTTTTTACTGTTATGCTTCTCATTCGCATTTGTGCTCAGTGCATGGGCGCAAGATCGAGTGGTTTCGGGTAAAGTGACCGCCTCAGAAGACGGTTCCTCTTTGCCTGGAGTAAACGTGGTTCTGAAAGGAACCACAAATGGAACGGTTACCGATGCCAACGGTAGCTATAAATTGACTGTACCCGCGCAAGGCGGCAGTTTGGTGTTCTCTTTCATTGGACTTCAAACTCAAGAAGTGCCGGTCGGAGAGCGTACAGTTGTTGACATTGCGCTTGGCCTTGATGTTCAGCAATTGACTGAAGTCGTTGTAACTGCTCAAGGTATTGAGCGTGAGCAAAAAGCTCTCGGGTTTGCCCAGACAACGATCTCTTCGGCTTTGTTAAATAACAAACCTGAAACCGACATTGGTCGCGCTTTGCAGGGAAAAACACCAGGTCTTCAGATTTTGAACTCATCAGGTATGGCCGGATCGGGATCAAGAGTTAACATTCGTGGTAACAGTTCTATTTCGGGTGACACTCAACCGCTATGGGTTGTTAATGGTGTGCCTATTAACACCAGTACCAATGACGTTAACTCAACTTATAATGATGGTCAGTCTTCACCATCCCGCTTTTTGGATATTGACCCAAACACCATTGAGTCAATAAGCGTACTAAGAGGTTTGAGCGCCACAACCTTATACGGTTCTCAGGGAAGAAACGGTGTAATCCTGGTGACTACCAAGACCGGTTCAACGAAAGGAAAAAACGCGAAACTGGAAGGCTCTTTGTCTCAATCATACTATGCTGTAGAAGCCTTTATTCCGGAGTATCAGAACAAATGGGCTAACGGTTTCGATGGTGCCTATGGTGAATTTTTCAGTAACTGGGGTCCGTTGATGAATGGCACACCTACAGGTGCAAGACATCCTTATTAT
Source organism: Cytophagales bacterium (assembly GCA_031416795.1). Taxonomy (GTDB): domain Bacteria; phylum Bacteroidota; class Bacteroidia; order Cytophagales; family Cyclobacteriaceae; genus ELB16-189. The sequence goes on from JANOUH010000072.1 coordinate 2,507, forward strand.
GAGTGGCGTAATGTTTTCCCTGAGCATCCGGAATTTGCAACTGCAACAACTACTGTTGAGCCAGGTCAAACGCTTCCTGGATATGTTCCTGTAGCGGCTCCGGATAACGTGTCAAGTTTCTTCCAGAAAGGTAGCTCTAAAACTACTTCCCTTTCTTTGGGTTCACGTTCTGAGCAAGCCAGCATTACCTTCAGTTACAGCCATTTGGATGAAGAAGGTTTTGTGAAATACAATAACCTGAAACGCGATAATTTTTCGTTAGGTGGAAATATGAAATTGACTGATAAACTTACGTTTCAAGGAGCTTTCAATTTTGTAATTACCGATCAAACGTCACCCCCAGCTGCTTCAGGAGGTGGTTCAAATTCATTTGGTCAGCCTTCTGTATGGGCCAACTTGTTCTATACACCACGTAATATTGATATGAATAATTGGCCTTGGGAAAACCCCGTAACTCGTGGTAATGTTTATTACCGGAATGATGGTGCCATTGCCAATCCACGGTGGGTGAGGGAGAACTCAAGACAAGCCAATAAAGTAAATCGCTTTTTCTCCAGCTCAAGTCTTAATTACAAGATTACGGATTGGTTAAGTGCTACGTATCGATTAGGTTACGATACCTACTCGGAAGCTTCATCATTCTATGTGAACAAGGGTGGTGGCGCTGGCGTTACCGCTACTCTTTCACCAGGAGCTTATCGTACGATAAATGGTACCAATACGGTTATCGATCATACAGCAATGCTTGCTCTTGACAAAGATTTGAACCAGGATCTTAACCTTTCTGCTGTGCTTGGTTCAAACTACCGCACCAATGAATATACGCAACAAGGTCTCGAAAGTTTAGGTCAGGTTGTTTATGGTTTCCTTGAACACCGAAATTTCACAAACACACTTCCTAGAGATTGGAGAGGTTCTGAATTAAACTATAAGACCGCCAATACGATTGCCGGTGTTTATTTTGATGGTAACCTGGGCTATAAGAACATGCTTTATGTAAACTTATCAGCCAGAAATGACTGGTCATCAACATTGCAAAAGGAAAATCGTTCTCAGTTATACCCTGGTGGTAGCATTGCCTTTCTCCCTACTGCAGCCTTCCCTAATTTTGCGTCTAATGTCTTAGATTTCTTAAAGGTGCGTGCTGCGTACGGTACCTCTGCAAACTTTGGTCCTGCTTACAACACATCGCCTTACTTGTTTATCAATAGCCAAACAAGGGTAGATGGACTTGGTAACGTAATTACCTCAGGTCTTCCTAATCGCTTGGCCAATCCTAACTTAGGCCCTGAGCTTTTGACAGAAACTGAATTTGGGTTGGAAGGAAACTTATTTGAAAACAAAATCAAATTCAACGTTTCTTATTACAACAGATCAGCAAAGGATCAGATCATTGATCGTCCTTTGGACTCATCAACCGGCTACGGCATTACTTCCATTAACGCAGGTAATATTATAAACAAAGGATGGGAAGCAAGTTTGACCTTGAATCCTGTTAAAACCGGAGATTGGAATTGGGATCTTACAGTGAACTATACCCGTAACAGGAGTTTAGTGGAGAAATTACCTGAAGGTTCAAAGTCAATATTAGTGGCCGGTTCCCCCAGCCGTGGTAACTTTGCCATTGAAGGCAAACCTTTGAACGTGATTCAAGGTACTTATGTAGAGAAAGCTCCTGATGGTCAGTTAATTGTCAACGAGTCAGGTAGCTACAAACAAGCAAATGAAATCGGCATCATCGCTGACCCAAATGCAAATTGGTTTGGATCTTTAATTAACACGGTTAGATGGAAAGCGCTTTCACTTTCTTTCCAGTTTGATTACGTGCACGGAGGTCAAATCTTCTCGTACACTGCTGCCACTATGGTGGGTCGTGGTGTATCAAAAGATCTGGAATCCTTTGATTCTACACTACCTTTAATTCTGCCAGGTGTAAGAGAAGTTACTGACGGAAGTGGAAATGTAACCGGTTACACACCTAATACTATTCCATTGACAACCGCTGGTGTATTCTTTGGAAACACAATTATTGGAGGTTCTCCAGATGACCGTGGTGTGTATGACGCCAGTCGCGTGCGTTTCAGAGACATCTCGCTGACTTATTCATTGCCTGCGTCATTTACCTCTAAGTTGAAAGTACAAGGAATTAACATATCTGCATCAGGTAACAATTTGTGGTTCAGCTCAATCAACGCGCCTAAGTATGCTAAGGCTGATTTTGACAGAACAGCATTTGGAGCAGGCAATGGTGCTGGATTTGATTATTTAGGTGGTCCATCTGCCCGCAGATATGGTGTTAATGTTAAAATAACCTTCTAACGGAGTAATGACTATGAAAAACATATTTAAGAAATACGGAATTCTCTTGGTTTTCCTCGTAACCGCCTGCGATCTGGACGGTGATTTGGAAAACCCTAACCAGGTGCCCGTGAGCGGTGCCGATGTTAATTACTTAATGAACCTGGTACAGCTAAACTTTAACGACTTCCAAAATGGAGCCCAAGGTTCAGTTTCCGGACTAGTTCGCCAAAATTCAATGACGGGTGGCTATCGCTATCAGCTGGCTTATCAGCCTCAGTTTCAAGATGGATTGTGGGCTGGTGCCTATCAGGGTATTTTGCTGCAAGCAGAGACGTTGATTGGGTTAGCAGTGGAAAAAAATCTAACCACGCACGTAGCTGCTGCTAAGATACTTTCAGCTTACACCTACCTTACGCTGGTTGACATATTTAACGATGTTCCTCAAACGGAAGCGTTGAAAAGCGCTGAAGGTAACTTTAACCCGGTTGCTGATCCTGCAAGCAATGTTTATGCTTATGCGATCGCTTTATTGGGCGAAGCAAGGACTGAATTGGCAAAGACTGGAACCGATGCTGGAGCTGCTCTAGGCAGAGATATTTATTATGGAGGTGACCGTGCAAAGTGGACAGCTCTGGCCAATACGCTAGAGTTGAGGGCATGGATTAACATTTCAATGATCCCTGCCCGCAAGGGAGAAGCTGATGCGAAAATAGCAACGTTTATTAATCCTGCAACAGGTGCTTCTGTGGCTAATATTATCGATACTCCAGCTGAGAACTTTACCTATAAGTATGGAACAGCCACCACACCTGCAGGCTCACGTCATCCTCTATATGATCAGTATTATGGCCCGGCACTAGCTTCGGCTGGTGGCTATTGGTCTTCTTATTTCATGTATGAAATGTTCAATGGCAGCGACTATACTGACAACGGTGTTGGCACAGGAACTAACCCTGTTCAGGATCCACGTTGGAGATACTACTTCTATCGTCAGGTAGGAAGCATTGATCCTGTTGTGAATGGTTTTGATCCGAAGGCGCTTGGATGTACTCCTGGAGTGCCTCCGCCACATTACCAGGCTCAAGGTGTAAAGATGTATTGTGTGTTTGAACCAGGTTTCTATGGTCGCGATCATGGCGATGCCTCAGGAACACCTCCAGATGCCTCTGTAATTACTGCGGCAGGTGTATACCCAGCTACAGGAAGACCCGATAACACATCGATTACAAATGCTAAATATACTGGTATAACACAGCGTGGACAGGGAGGAGATGGCGCTGGAATTAATCCCATTTGGATGTCTCATTACACAGACTTCTTAAAAGCAGAGGTTGTTACAAGAGCCGGAAATGTGGCTGCTGGCAAAACTTTGTTAGCTACAGCGATTACCAATTCTATTCAGACGGTTAAGAATTTTGCGGATGGTAAGAACCTATCCGTAACAATTTCTCCGTGGACAAGTTCAGCATGGGCTCCTGGATCCAACTCTGTTTTTGATCAATTTGTAAACGCGTACCAGAAAGCGGTAGGCCTTGCTTTTGATGCTGCAGGTCAGAAGATGGACATCGTAGGTAGAGAAGCTTGGAAGGCATACTATGGCAATGCACTTGAATCATATAACCTCTACAGAAGAACCAGCGCTCCGAGAGGAATGCAACCTACTATTCAGACTAACCCAGGTCCATGGATTCGTACCGTGGTGTATCCTTCGGTGTTTG
>JANOUH010000073.1:0-2409 GCA_031416795.1 Cytophagales bacterium
TTTGTACTGTATTGCTGCCGGATGGCGGTGATTTATCGGTGTTGGCATACAATTTCCCTTACCCATATTTTGCTGGTGTTTTTTGTTGTTCATTAAATTCATCCTCCGCATACCACATTTGTTTTTTGTTTCACGGCGATACGCCGTTGGGGTTCCCAATGACTTTATTTTGTATTTCATCCCCGTAGGTTTTGCAAAACACACCCCGGTAATAAGTGGCTAACAATTCCATGGTGCCTGCCTTGCATTTGGCGCAAAGCGTAATGTCTATACCATGATTTTAAAACAAGTTTTTGCACGGATAACTTATGCCCGTCACCTACTTAAACCTCTTTTACAACCGGCACCGGCTTGTAACATGGTATTGCTGCAAGTGGGGCATGACGTTGTAAGCTTCGGCTATAGTTCGCTGTCAGCAACAGTTCCGGCTGACGGTTTTCAATTTGGCTTTTTGTTGTTATCTTCAACTTTTAAAACAATTTCGGCATTGGTTCCGGGCTGACGGTTTTTCAAATGCCCCACCTGACAGCAATACCTGAACGTTGGCAACAATTGGGTTGGCTCGGTGGACAGAGTGGGCCAAGTTGACAAAATTTCGTTCGACTTAAAACAAAATGCAAATCAACTTCAGTCATAAACACAATCGTTATCAGTAAAGTACCATGAAAAATTATCTATATATAGCCTTCATTTCCTTCTTATTGGCGGCATGTCAGCAAGCCAAAGAGAATACTGAATTGCTGAATGACTTCTTTGTAAATTCCACTTTCGAAATCGAAGGGCTGAGGAAAGAACCGATTGACGTTCTTTTAAAGGAAGTTGATGAAGGAAAATACGGGAATGTTGATAGAATCTTTCTTGTCAAAAACGGGAAGCTTGTATTGGACACTCTATTTAGAAATGACTACAAAAAGATTAGTAAAGGTAAAAGTAGCCCAATAGGATGTGGCTATAATACTTGTCAAGATTCAACAGTTTTTGGTGAGTTTAATTACTATCATCCATTATGGCATCCATATTATAAAGATAGAGAAGTTCATACGCTTCAATCTATAACTAAGTCAATCAGTTCTCTACTAATTGGGATTGCCATTGACCAGGGTAAAATACCTTCTACAGATGTTCCAATATTAGATTATCTAACTGATTATGACCTATCGAAGGTGGAAGATCCTTTGTATAAAGCTACTCTTGAACATTTGTTAAAAATGAAACTGGGAATGGAATGGCATGAAATAGGAACACCAGACACAGACCCTAGTAACACTACTTTTATGCTGGAAAAAAGCGATGACTGGATTCAATACACACTTAACCAGCCAATGGATACATTACCTGACACCAAATGGATTTATAACAGTGGTGGGAGTCAACTAATGTCTGTAATCATTAAAAAAACGACTGGCCTACATCTTGACGAATATGCCGAAAAATATCTGTTTGAACCGTTAGGGATTGAAAATTATCATTGGAAAAAATCTCCCACAGGCTTCCCCGATGCATTAGGAGGATTATATCTAGAGGCGGAGGATTTGGCAAAAATTGGACTGCTTATACTAAAGAAAGGTAACTGGAATGGCAAGCAAATTGTCTCAACTCAATGGGTCGAGAAAAGTACAAGTAGGCTTTCAGATACTACACAAGTTTTGGACTTTGGATATGGGTTTCAGTGGTGGAGGCCTGACAAAGATGGCACTGACGTAATCGCTGGTTTTGGTCACGGAGGACAATCACTAATAATAATCCCTGAGTTCGATTTGGTAGCAGTTACATTCAGCTGGAATGTCTTTGATGAAGAAGTTGATGATATTAGAATATCAATTATTTCACACCTAATTGCTGCTAACAAGAGCAATGCTATTAACAAATGATATAGCACATGGCACTACTAATCTTGGTGTAGTGATATGTCTCGATTGTGAATATAGGGTGCAAACGAACAGAGTAAGTTGTTGAGTTTCGCTACAAGCGACAACTCGTTGGACAATAGAATACGATTGACAGAGGATTAAGAGAAGAGTAACAATTAAAGGACAAAACCCAACTGTTGCCAACATTGGTATTGTATTGCCAATAGCGGGGCTGGACGTTGGAGCAATCGGCAACAAATCGCTATCACCTTTGGTTCAGGCGGAAGGAACTCTTTTGAACATCAGAATAAATTTTTAATCTTTGAATAAATAATGAACTTCGGTTGCCTGGCGGACGTTTTTCAACTCCCCCACCATCGGCAATACTTGTTCGTTAGCAGAAATTCATTTGATAAGACAGTTTACGGCACACCTGATCGAATGACCGAAAAAGTTTTATGAAGTAACTATATAACTTGCTGGAGACTTGAATCGCCGGGAGAAATAAGATTCAAGCCTTTGAAGTTACTGAAGCGAGCTTATTTTATCATATGCTGAA
>JANOUH010000074.1:0-2547 GCA_031416795.1 Cytophagales bacterium
AATTGCGGCTTTTGCGATTCCTATTACTATTCTTGTTGGGCTTTTTGGCGTCGATCTGAATTGGCACGAAGCTCCGGTCGGCTGGCCGGGAAGGTGTTCCATTGAATTGCTTTGCAAGCTGTCGGATTTGACTTGTGCCAAAAACGCATCCAGGAGCCTTTTCGAATCACTCTTTACGGGAATATTTTATGGTGTATTCGCCTATTTCAGAGAACAGGCTTGCATTGCCGTTTGCCCTTATGGTCGCTTGCAGGGAGTTTTATTGGTAAAGGATTCTATTGTAGTTGCCTATGATTGGGTGCGCGGAGAACCTAAAGGTAAATTGAAAAAACATCAGGCTACCATTACTGAAAAACAAGGTGATTGCATTGATTGTAAATTGTGCGTGCATGTGTGCCCTACCGGGATTGATATTCGTCATGGCACGCAACTGGAATGCGTGAACTGCACCGCCTGCATTGATGCGTGTGATGATGTAATGACCAAAATTAACAAACCGAAAGGCCTTATCCGCTACTCGTCATACAACGCTATTCAAGATGGAGTTCAGAAATTATTTACGCCACGTATTGCTGGTTATTCAGTCGTGCTGGTCGCTTTAATCAGCTTACTTTCCTATTTTATTTCAACACGGGCAGATATCGAGACTACGGTATTAAAAGTACCTGGCACGCTCTATACCAAAACAGACGATGGCCAGATCACCAATCTGTATAGTATAGAGTTTGTGAATAAAACCTTTGAGGATATTAACTTGGAGGTAAAAATCGAGTCGCCACAACAAGCTACCTTTTTGAAAATTGGAGATCCTGCTATTGTGGTACCCAAGGAGGGAATACTGAAGGGAATGATTATGGTAAAACTTCCTGAAGAGGCAATCACTTCCATGAAGACCGTGATTGAATTGGGGATTTATCAGAATGGTGAAAAAGTGGAGACCGCAAAAGCTAAATTTGTAGGACCAATTGTAAAAGGAAAAAAGATGGTTTTGAAATAATTATTTGATTTTTAAATATTCTAAGTATGAAATGGGTGGTAGCAGCGTTTGTTTTTTTTGGTTTGTTCATAGGTTCATTGGTGGTGATTTGTGTGCGCGAGGATGTTAACCTTGTATCAAAGGATTATTATCAGCAAGAGTTAAATCATCAGGATAAGATTACGCAGCAGGTAAATGCCAATCAACTGGATGAGAAGCCACAACTGTCTTTTGAAAATAATTCCGTCAAGTTATTGTTTCCATTTTCTTCGAGCATGGAAAAAGGTGAGTTACATGTGATGCGCCCATCCGATGATCGTTTGGATCAGAATTTTGAATTAAATGCAATGGAGGGGGATAGTCAACTATTTCCGCTGAAGGTTTGGGAAAAGGGTTTGTATCGCGTTAGCCTCACCTGGACTATGGAAGGCAAAGATTATTATTTTGAAAAGGTAATGGTTTTATAATATGTGGTGGACGGCATTGATCATAGGATTTGCAGGCAGCGTGCATTGTGCAGGCATGTGCAGCCCGTTGGCAATGGCGGTCACTTCTCAAAAACCATTTCTCCTCAACAAGATCATTTATAACTCAGGCCGGATATTTACCTATGGAATTCTAGGAGCCATTGCCGCTAGTTTTGGAAGTTTATTTATGATCACCCCTTATCAGGGAGTAATTTCATTTATCGTTGGCGCTGTGTTTTTGCTGATGGGCATTGGTGCCATTAGTGGAGTGCGAATTCCTTTTGTAACCGCTGCGCTCAATAGTTTCACGCACCGGTTAAAAAATCTCTTTAATTTTTGGTTGAAAAAGAAGAATAACATCGCAATGCTGATCATGGGTATGCTTAATGGGTTGCTCCCATGCGGACTCACATACCTTGCGATGACCTATTGCTTTATCATGCCTTCCATGACAGAAGGTTTTTGGTTTATGATATTATTTGGTGCAGGCACATGGCCGGTGATGATTGGCTTTACATGGCTATTAGGCATCGGCTTCGGAAAAATCAAAGTTAATTATCAGAGAATCACTACAATCGTATTTATTACGATTGGTGTCTGGTTATTAGCCAGAGTGATGATCAGTCAACCTATGGACAATCATCTGCATTTGTTCGGAAAAACCACCACCGAAGAAGTGATTTGCCCCTAGGTCGTATTTTGAATTTAAATCGAATTGTGTATTTTTAGTAGTACTATTTACTATCTAAATTTTCAATCCAATGAAAAAAATATTAGTCCCCACAGACTTTTCTAAAACTTCCATAACAGCACTTGAAGTTGCTATGGAGATTGCAAAAAAATCAGGTGCCGAAATCACACTTCTCCACGTGGTAGAAGAAGCTACGCCAGATTCATACCATATTACTGGTGAATGGCAGACAGACGAAGATTGGAGCGACAGGTTATTCACGTTAAAATTATTAGAAAAAGCGAAAGCTCAACTGGAGAAATTGGTACTTGATCCCCGATTTTCCGCTGTAAAAGTGAATGGTGAATTGCGCTTAGGTAATGCCTTTCATGGCATGCGCACCATCATTACAGAGCACAAGGTGGATTTAGTGG
>JANOUH010000075.1:0-3067 GCA_031416795.1 Cytophagales bacterium
GTTCTGCCTGCGAAATTCGAGATAACATAAGTTTTCCAATAGTTTGCCAAAATCCTGGCTGAATTTGAATGTAATGGCATTTAACAACCCATTGTCGATGAAATAGGTTTTCTTGTCGCTGTTGGTGCGTTTTAATTCGGAGAAATCAAATTTTGAAACCGGCAACGAAAGATAAACTGCTTTAGCTCCTTCGTTCACTTCGTATAGGAAATTTTTGTCGAGCTTATAATTCTGTGACCGTAACTCATTGTATATTTTGTTCAGCGACAAATACGATCCGGTTGTGGAAGCAATGCGTCTCAAGAAATATTTGATCACCGTAAGGTTGGTGAATTGGTATCGCTCCACGAGGTCACGGTAAGTCATCACATCAAAATATTCTTGTAATGCTTGTGTTTGAAGATTACTGTTCATCAGCGCTACTTCTGGATAGCCACCTTCCGTCAGGTAATGTTTGAATAACTTTCTCACCTTCGACTTTGTGGCAGTGTCTTGTTTTTGATGATTCACATTTTTGAAACGCAAATATTCCGGGAACGACAGTGGAAGTATTTCATAGGTAAGTGTTCGACCTCGCATGGCTGTGGCTATCTCCTTACTTAGCAGATTAGCATTAGAGCCTGTGAGATAGATGTTTCTGGTGATGGTGTCATAGCACCTTCGGGCAAATTTTTCCCAATGTTCAATGTTCTGTATTTCGTCAAAAAAGAAATAACACTCCATCCATTTCGTTTCGGGATACAATTCCTGGTAGGCTTGTAAAACTAAATCAAGGTCGGAGGCCTTGAGTTGCAACCGCTCATCTTCGAAATTAAGATAAAGAATACGTTCTTGTTTTATGCCCGATTGTACTAATCCCTTCATCAGATGAAGAAAGTAAAAGCTCTTGCCGCTCCGTCTGGGGCCGATAAGTGATATTACTTTACCGGAGTTGATGGGCAATTGCAAATCGCGCATAAACACTGATACAATAGGTGTGGCGTGAAAATCTGCCAGGATTCTTTTTAGTACTTCTTTCATATTGTAAAATTGTATTTTGTTCTTGTAAAACAAGAATAATACATTATCTATTTCTTGTAAATGGGGATATAATTAATATCTGGAAAACTCAAAATGCTTGCCAGGCCTGGCTGTAGCATGATGCAATTTAGCGCATGCAAAAAGATACTGAGTCAATTTATTTGTTCTTTGGACATGACGGGTGGGTTAGTATATTTGATGATGCCTTCTCATATACCTGGTTACGAATACCACATTTTCATCTCCTATCGCCACAATGATAACCGTAGCGTTGGTAACGGAGTTTGTAAAGGCATTACAAGAAGAACAGGCAGTCACCATCAAAGAACCACTTACCATCTACTTCGATAAAAACCCACACGATGGCTTACTCGAAACTCACAACCTAGACAAAAACCTCGAAGGAAAACTGAAGTGCCTCATCTTCATTCCCATTATCTCCCAGACCTATTACGACCCAAAATCATTTGCCTGTCAGCATGAGTTTTGTGCCTTTAACAAACTTTCTAACGAAGATCAGTTTGGAAGAGACGTTAGATTGAGCAATGGAAATGTATCAAGCAGAATTCTGCCTATAAAAATTCATGACATTGATGTTGAAGATAAAACTACTATTGAAAATGAAATAGGTGGAATGCTAATGGCGATTGAGTTTATCTACAAAGAAGCTGGCGTTAATCGTCCTCTAAAATCATCTGATTCTAAAGAAATTAGGTTTCCCTCCTGATAATTTATAAAAATGGGATATGTCCTCGCAGGATTTGAATATTTCATCTCTTACCGTCACAACGAAAATAGATCAAGTCAATATAGTATCTTTACCTCATGACGGATAAACCAAAACCGATATTCAATAAACGGATCTTTTGGGATGTGGTATTTGAAAACATCGACTATGATGCCAAAGCCAGATTTGTTATCGAACGTGTGTTTGAGCGGGGCGATGTGGACGATATTCGTAATTGCCGCAGGTATTATGGGGACGATAAAGTGAGAGAAGCTTTACTGAATGCAAAATTTTTACCCGAAACTGCCATGTATCTGGCGAGTGCGGTAATTGACAGGCCCTTAAAAGATTTCAGATGCTACACCTTAAGACAGTTGAACCCCACACTTTTTCCGTATTAGAGCAACTTCTGGGAATGCCGGAACTCAAAAACTTTTCATTGGTAGGCGGCACGGCTTTGTCCCTTTTATACGGTCATCGCAAATCAGTTGATCTTGATTTGTTTTCAAACAAACCGTTTGAAAATACGGATGTAATCAAAGCGCTCGAAAAGAGATTCAAATCATCATTTGATAACAGGACATCCACTCCACGGTTTGGTATTTTTTGTTTTGTGAATGAAGTAAAAGTTGATCTGGTCAGGCATCCGCATCCATTGATCAGAGCTGAACTGAGAAGCGATGGCATAAAAATGTTTTCCACCGAAGATATAATCGCCATGAAAGTGCAGGCTATTTTAGGCAGTGGTAGAAAGAAAGACTTTTGGGATATTGCAGAGTTACTTAACCACTTCACCATAACAGACTTTATTCAGTTTCATAAAGAGAAATTTGCAACACAAAACCTGCTGATCACCGTGCCACAGGCCATCACGTATTTTGCTGATGCAGAAGAGAGTGAAGACCCCATCAGCCTGAAGGCTCAAACGTGGCAGAGTGTACAGGAATTTATCAACGCGAAAGTCAGAGAGTACTTAAAGTAAATCAGGATTGCTATCTTTACTCAATGCCCTCTATAGTTCCCGGCTTCGAATACGACATCTTCATCTCCTATCGCCACAACGATAACCGAAGCGGCTGGGTAACGGAATTTGTGAATGCCTTACAGGAGGAGCTGGCAGCCACCATCAAAGAACCACTTACTATCTACTTCGATAAAAACCCCCACGATGGCCTGCTCGAAACGCACAACGTAGACAAGAGCCTTGAAGGCAAGCTAAAGTGCCTCATCTTCATCCCCATCATCTCTCAAACTTATTGTGATACCAAATCGTTTGCCTGGCAGCATGAGTTTGTTGCGTTTAATAAGCTTGCGAAGGAA
>JANOUH010000076.1:0-12950 GCA_031416795.1 Cytophagales bacterium
GAGTCGATCAGGTGGCCCAGAACTTCCTTTTTACTCCACTTGTTTAGAATTGGTTTCGCATTGAACTCAATGGTGTTGATCGCCTTAATTCTGATTGAAAAATCAGAAATGATTTCCTGAAGTTCTCTGGTTATTTTTCCCATTACCATTCTGCGGTTGGATCTATTTTAAATACTTCACTCATCTCATCCAACAAAGGCTGAAGATGCTCGCTGTGGTTTCCAGTTCTGCCGCCAAAAATCGGCTGAATGATTTTTACGTCAGGCAAGTGCAGACTGGTTTGATCCAATATCTTTTCAATCTGCGTAAGCCATTTCTCTTTTACTTTCTGTTCACCTTCGAAGATGCCACTGGCGATGATTTCATTTTCATAGGGTGATTCTTCGAATATTCCTAGCGCAAAGGGTAAAGCATATTCCAGCGATTTCTGAAGACGCTCTATACTTTCGGGTGTTGCTGACCCAAGTTGTTTGATCCACGTGTTTGCATGGAGCGTGTGGTATCGCAATTCTCCACGAATTTTTGTGGCTAGTTGAGCCAGCGGCTCATAGGAGGAACGGGTTAGCGCTTCGAATCGGATGGCTTCGGCCGTATCATACAGAAAATGTCTTATCAAACTGAAGTCGTATTCTGCGTTAGGCAATTCGACAAGAAGGCTATTATGAAATTGAGTGGCATTACGTGTGAACGCAACGGTGTCCGGATCACGTTCACCTAATTGATGAAGAATCGTATAGAGTGCCAGGCTTTGACCAATCTTATCTTGTGCCATGGATGAGAAGGCGATGTCTTCCTCAAGCAACGGCCCCATACCGGTCCATTCGGAATTGCGATGTCCGAGGATGAGTTGATCATCGGCCATTTTGTAAAGAAATTCTTTCAATGCGAGTTCACTCATGGCTCTTGGTTATTTTTTTTCAGGAAATTTTTTAGTTTATCTCCGCCTTTATATTCCGAGGCATCGCGAAATTTCTTTTCCGGTAAGGTGATCCATAAATCTTTTTCTTCGGGTGTGGTGAATCGGATCTTATCCGTTCTGATCGCCCAAACATTGTAAACAATTTTGCCCGTATTTAATGCTGCTTTAGCAAAGGCCATGGCGGATAAAGGATTTGATGCACTAACAGAACCAGCGTGCACGTGTTGCTTCCCACGTTTTACCAGGTGATAAATTTCAAAGTTAGTTTTATCACCCGCATCGTCAGTTACTTCCGGAATAGAATCATAAACATTTTGATCACCTTCAGTTAAAGGAGACACATAAACATCGCGCGTGTCAGTTACATAAAGGGAAGAACACGTAAACCTTCTGGTAAATGTTTCTTTAGCCAGCACATAGGCCATTTCTAAATTTGGAGCGTGCACGATGCCTTCGTGCTGAAATGGTTTGCCTTCTTTCGGCTCTACAAAAACTTCATAGGTGCCAAATTGATCAAGTGGAACTTTTGGACTTACCGGCTCCACGATTTTTGGTAAACGATTGACACGAGGGTCTAAAGAGTTCAAGATTTAATATTTAAGATTTAAAATTCAACTCAACTCAATCCAACATTTACAATTCAATTTTGAATTAAGAATATGGAATGTAGATCAAGCTAATGGAGTAACATACGTTGCCTTCGGAGCTTTTAACGCTTCACGCACCCATTTACCTCTTGCCTCTGCCACTCTCCTTACCTCAAGTCTTTCTTTGTTGCAAGGACCATCTCCATTAATCACCCGTTTAAATTCTTCCCAATCGGGTTCCGTATAATCCCATCTTCCGGTTTCGGGGTTCTTTTTTAATATAGGATCTGGAATTATAAATCCTAACTCCCAGATTTTAGGAACGTACATGTCCAAAAACTGATTGCGCATATCATCATTGGTTCCCATCTTCACTTTCCAACGCATCAACACTTCTGTGTGCGTAGAAATTTTATCAGAGGGTCCGAAGAAATGCATCATGGGTGGCCACCAACGATTCAGAGCGTCCTGAAACATGTCTCTTTGTATTTGAGTGCCTACGGCTAAATGGATTACGCAATGATGACCATATTTTAAGTGAAAAGATTCTTCAGCGCAGATTCTTTCAAGTGCACGGCAGTATGGCCCGTAGCTTCCCTTCGCATTCGCTAATTGATTCACAATGGCACCAGCATCAACAAGCCATGAGATAAAGCAGCAGTCGGCCCACGTAAAAGTAGGGTAGTTGAATATGTTTGAATATTTCGATTTGCCTGTGATCAGGTCATCGATCATTTGCTCGCGTGGTTTGCCAAGTGTCTCGGCTGCGCTATATAAAAGTTGTGCATGACCTACCTCATCTTGTACTTTGGCCATCAGTGCCATTTTTCTTTTAAAACCCGGTGCCCTCGTTATCCAGGTTCCTTCTGGTAATGCCCCAATGATTTCGCTATGCGCATGCTGTTCAATCATCCGGATCAGTTGCTTACGGTATAATTGAGGCATCCAATCAATGGGCTCAATTTTTTCTCCCCGAGCAATGCGGGCTTCAAACGCTTCAAGTTTTGCGGGATCTTCCTGCAATATGCTGTCGGCTTTGATTCCTTCAAATGTATTTCCCCCTCCGTACATAATCGTTTACTTTTATACCTAACAATCGTTTGCAAATATAACAGTAAGGGATTAAGATAGTTAGTCCCGAAAGGCAAAAAATAAAGTGGGGATTGTGGGTCTTAGTTTTTCCTCAAGCCGTTTACCAGCATATCTGCCAGCTGCTGACCAAGATTTTGAGGGTCTATTTTGCTGGCCGGGTCATACCACATGGGCATCCAGTTGAGGGATGAGAAAAGTGTCATTACGGCAAGTTTCTTATCAATGGTTTCTTTAAACTCACCATTACGAGTTCCCTCTTCGATAATCGTTTTGAAGCGGTTTATGTAATTAATCCTAAGCAGAAGAAATTCGCGCAGAAAGGGTTGACTCAAGTGACGGTGTTCATTCATGAAAACAGCTGATGCAGTGAGGTCTTTCGCCATTACCTGAATATGACCAATAATTCCCAGTCTAAGTTTATCGGTAGCCGAGACATTTTTCTTTTCCACGTCCATCAAAGATTTCCTGAATTCAGTAGCCATGTCGAAACAAAGGTGCTGGAGGATTTCTTCTTTTGATTTGATGTGGGAGTATAGACTGGCTGCTTCGATTCCAAGTTTCTGAGCCAGATCACGCATGGAGGAGGCTGCGTATCCTTTTTCGCGAAATAATTCAGCGGCACTTCTTATTACCTGTTCTTTGCGGGAGAGATTTACTGCAGGTTCCATTTTCACTAATCGTTGGGCTAAGTTAATTAATTAAATTTGATAAAATTCAAATACCGCCTAAAATGAAATTCAATACCGTGAAGGAGTACTTTTATAAGTTGAATAATAGAGGATACCAACTCATGATGGTGCCCCTGATCATCTTTACTTTTTTCTATTCTCAATCGATCGTTAACCTACCCGGTTTGGTTATTTTAAGCCAGGAGATTTCAAGAATTTTATTTTTTGTATTGGGTGTTTTGAGTGCAATAGCCCTAACGATTGTTCAGGTAAGAACAAAAAAGGAAGCAAGCGCAATAGCGAAAGAGGTTGGTTTAGGAAGTAAACTGGAGAAACTAGGAACTGTGCTAACACGAAAGATGGTGGCGCTTTCGATGACTGTACTACTCATGCCGGTGGCTTTACTCTTTACTGGTGATAGTTACTTTGGTGTGGCCTTTGGGATTTTAGTATTGTGGTACTTTTTGCAATGGCCGACCCCTGGCCGTGTGTGCCGGCTTTTATTGCTGAGAGGCGATGAGAAAGAAATGGTGATTACCAGAGGAGAGGCGTTCAAATAACAAAGTCCGCATTGCTTAGCGCAACACGGACCTGACTTTTTCATTTCATTTTTTAAAAGGTTACTCCGAAACTAAAAGCATTCAGTTTGGGTCCCTTGTTTTCGATAAAGAGTTCGTTCAAATCGTAGTTGAAGAACAGATCAACATCTTTGAACCCCACTTGTGCACGCAACCCATAGCGAATGTTATTCAAGTAAAAATTGTCGTGATCTTTAGGCTTTTGCTCATCACCATTTTCTTCGAATTTTTGTTTGCTGTAGCTGTCAATTCTATATCCTACGTAAGGCCCTGCACCTATTCTGAATGAATCGGAATTATGGCCATCAAAGAAGCTGGGTTTTCTTCTGTTGCCACCGAAGTCAATTACGGGTACAATAGAGGCATGGAGGTAGGTGGCAGTTAACTTACTCTTTATGTATTCAGCATCTCGAGTGTCTAAAGCAAAAATCACAGAGTTGTCGTCTTTAGTTATTTGTGTTTGTTCATTCTGAAATTTGAAGTTATACCAGCTTGCACCCAAACTCCACTCCAGATAAAACTTTTTGGCAAGTCTTGTGCGCTGCACTGAATTAATTCCAACATACCAGGAACCCCAGGGCTTAACGGTGTAAAGGCTATTGTCCTCATCGGGAAATTTTCCATTCGATAGATAGTTGTTCATTCCTAAGTCAAAGTTGAAGGATTGATAGGTGTGTCTGCTGTGCCATTTTTCATGATGACGATCTCCATGGCTCCAGTCCTCCTCCTCCAAATTGTCGTCCACAGATTCCTTCATAATAGAGATTTGTTCAGCTGTATCCTTTTTTAAATACTCTTGCGAAGAATGAATGCTGGCGGTTGTATCTTTTTGCTCCAGTTTGCTGATCAGATCCTTCATCAGCGCCTGGAAGTCATACTTCTTAAGTGTTTCAAGATCTTCTTTACTTTGAATGGTGAATGTTATTTTGCTGGCTTGACCTACTTTAACAATCACCGTATCAGCTACCTTATTTTGTGCTTGAATAGAAGTTCCTGAGAGCAAGAGGGCGAGAGCAATTAGAATTCTCTTTTTCATGTTTATAATTATTAATTTCTTTTTGTTTTATCTTTTTTAAAGTCAAGGGCGAATAATTGGTTTTTCGCATCGCGAAGGATGCCCAGGTCGGAATCACCATTTTTCACATCGAGGGCAGTTTCCCATATCTTTTTCAAGCCAGAGCTTTCCGCTTCATTGGCTTGAGCCACCTCTATAATTGGTTCTTTTGAGATGGATTCTAATGTGAATTCAATCACTACTGGTTTTTCCTTTTTAACGGATAGAGCAATGCGTTCTTGTTCGGTTACCATCACCTTATCTTCAACCTGTTTTTGCAATTCATTCTCTACGGCTATATTTTGCGAAGTGGAATTTTCTATTTGCTTTTTTATCTCACTCTTTTCATTTCTTCTTTTTCTGTTTTCGGGTGATTGAGTAATATTTGTCTTTACACTTTCTGTTATTGATTCAACCGGTTTTTTGATTACTTCTTTTGGAGGGGTAACAATTTCTTTTTTCTTTGCTAGCTGTGGATGCGTGATTGTTTCATCATTACTTAGGAAATACCATGTGCTGATCAGCACTCCAAACAATACAAACACAGCCGCAATTCGCCAGAAGATTATTCGTTTATTTTTTTTTGATAGTCCGGATTGAACCTTCGTCCATGCCTCTGCTGAAGGGGCGGCTTTATGCTCGCTCAGCATATTCTTAAATAATTGGTCGATACGGTTGCTCATATCAAATCGTTTTTTGAATTAAATTCTTTTCAGTTTCCAGTAAGCTTTTTTGCAAGGCTACTCGTGCACGGCTCAGTTGTGACTTGGAGGTGTTTTCACTAATTCCCAGCTGTTCTCCGATTTCTCTATGCGATTACCCATCAATGGCATAGAGGTTGAAAACCATTCGGTATCCAGAAGGAAGCGCTTCAATCAATTTCATCAGATCTTCGGCTTGAAGATGACTTTCCAGTTTTTCAAAATCAGGTTCACGGTCGGCCGCTTCAATGTCCATCTCCAGGTACATGTTTTTGTTTCGTCTTAAATAGGTAAGCGATTCATTTACCACTATCCGTTTCATCCAACCCTCAAAACTTCCTTCACCTTTGAATTGATCAATGCGATCCAGAATTTTGGTGAAAGCGATGATCAACACATCTTCCGCCTCCATTTTTTCTTTGATATACCGGCAGCATAGAGCGTAAAGCTTACTGGAGTACTGATCGTATAAACTCTTCTGAGCCTGAGCATGCTTTCGCTTGCAGCCTTCAATGAGTTCCGTGTCTTTAGCTCGGTATACTGTAAACTCCATTTGATCAAATTCAATTACAAGATGCGAAACCCAGTGGCGGGGTTGCATCCATTAAAGATTTTTTAAGATTATTTTATATGCAGCCGTTTTCCAAGGATTTAGAACGGTTTGGGGAGCGGTTGGTTTGGATATGTCTTGTATTCCTTAAATACCGCTGAAAAGCTCAACGCTTTCGAGATACTCCGGAATGATGGTATTCCACCCTTTTTCTTTCATTTTCTTAGCGAGGGTAGTGGCGCTTTCTAGTTCACCGTGCGTGATGAAGGTCATCTTCGGACTCTCTTTAAAATTTCCAAGCCATCGTAGTAATTCACTCTGATCGGCATGAGCGGATAGACCATTGATCACACGAACCTGACATTTCACGGAAACGTCTTCACCGAATATTTTCACGGTTGGTTCTCCATCCATCATCCGCCTTCCGCGCGAACCTTCTGCCTGATAACCAGCAAAAAGAACGGTATCATTTTCCCTTCCGAGGCGATGGTATAAATGATGCAACACCCTGCCACCGGTAGCCATGCCGCTTGCGGATATGATAATACAAGGATTCTTTACATCATTTAATGCTTTAGAACTTTCCCGCGTATTACAAAAATGAACATGAGGATCATCGAAGATGCTGATCAGCTTACCATGGATTTGGGTCACTTTTATTTTGTGCTCATGAGAATGACGTTCATATAAATCTGTGACGCTAATGGCCATCGGACTGTCAATATAAATCGGCAGCGTAGGGATGGCTTTCTTTTCCATCAGCATGTGGAAATAGTAAATCATGAGCTGCGTTCGTCCTACGGCAAAGGCAGGAACAATGATCACGCCATTACGCTCGTTGGCTTCATTGATGATTTTTGCTAAGTCCTCTTCCACCTGATCGATGGGATTAAGCCGATCTCCATAGGTAGATTCAACCAATAAAACATCGGCTTCTGTAATGGCTTTGGGCGGATACATGATCGGATCTTCATAGCGACCCAAGTCTCCTGAAAAAACAATTTTCTTTTTTGTTCCTTTTCCAGACACCACCAACTCAACTATTGCAGAGCCCAGGATATGGCCTGCATTATGATATACGAGGGAAAGATTAGGCAATAGCTTTATTTCTTTTTCGAAGCCCACGCTATCGGCAAATTCAAATACGCGCTCGGCATCTTTTTCTGTAAATAAAGGTTCAGGCTTGTCGTGTTTAGAATATCCTTTCTTGAATGCAAAGAGTGCTTCTTCTTCCTGAAGTTTGGCAGCATCTTTTAACATAATCCGCATCAGGTCTTCACTGGCATGCGTGCAGAGGATGCGACCATGGAAACCGTCTTTGACCAGACGTGGTAAATATCCCACGTGGTCGATGTGTGAATGTGTGATCACGACCAGGTCGATGGTCTTGGGATCTATCGGCAGCCGATCCCAGTTACGGAGTCGCAATTCTTTTTGGCCCTGAAAGAGGCCGCAATCAATCAGGACTTTTTTGTTATCAATTTCGAGCAAATATTTGGAGCCCGTTACACTGCGTGCAGCACCAAGAAATTTTAGTCTTACTTTCATAAAAAGAATAATGAGTATCCAGTTCAGAAAGATACCAAAAAGGCGAGTTCTGCAAGGATATCAGCCAATGAACTTTCGATCATTAGCTGACACATTTTGAATTAATTCTTAGTTTCTTGTGATTACTTCAGCGTCACCACGATGCGACACTGAACTAGCCACACCTTTGTCTATTTCTAGTTTATTGGTAACAAACACTTTAGCCGAGGAAGCCCCTTGAGCTTCAATAATAGCGTGATTTACTTGATAATTGTAAGCACGCAAGCCACATGCTCCTGTCAGGTTCGCTTCTAAGAACTGACCATCACCTTTCAGTTCCAATGTGGAGGCACCAGTTAATTCAACAGTAAGGTTTTCCGCATAAATATCTCCTTCACCATTCACTGCACCGGTCAATTTTATTTCAATGTCCTGCGACCGGAAGCCACCGAACTTGAGTTTACCTGCGCCCTGCACGCTGAGCTCTTTTAACTCGGGCATCGTAATCGTGATTTTCACTTTGTCATCATCAAACAAATCCTTTTTCCAGAAAAACTTGTCTTTATTCTTATATTCAATAACCAAAGTTTCCTGTTCACGGTAAACTTCATATCGTTCCTTCTCACTTTCAGAGCCATTCATCTGCACCGCGAAAACATCTCCTTGTTCTATTCTCACATCAAATAAACCAGATAGATCTACGGAGGTGAAATCTTTCAATCCATATTGATCATTCAATTCAGCGACCTTTCTTTCTGATGGTTCTGAACAGTTCACGCATTCAAACCCATCTTTGGTCAT
The DNA here is from genome assembly GCA_031416795.1 of Cytophagales bacterium. GTDB lineage: Bacteria > Bacteroidota > Bacteroidia > Cytophagales > Cyclobacteriaceae > ELB16-189. The sequence goes on from JANOUH010000076.1 coordinate 8,478, forward strand.
CTTCCAGGTCTTGTTGAAATTGGAGTCTCTGTATCCATCATACTCCCTGTAGTTATTATCCATCATTCGCCACATGCCTTCTTCAACAACAAAGAGTGTGTTGTAGGGTATGAAAAGATCCATGTTCAAGCGCTGTGCTCTGAATTTAGAACCCTTCTTAAAGCTAATGTTCGAGTCAAAAGTGATTACACTATCGCTCTGTGTAACGGTATAGTCAATCATTTGTGCATTTTCACCGGCAGCTTTACGTGTGTTTCCCTGCGCTTCAAAACGCTGCACTAATTTCATGTCATTCCCTTCATATCCTTTGATCGTGATGGAAGTCACATCGTAGTCATCAAGACCTACCTCATTTACCTTTAACACCGGTGTTTTTCCGTTCATAGTAAAAGTTTTTTCTACTCGATATTCGCCTTCTTCTTTGAATGAGTACACGATCTGCGGGATGGTAAAACTCATCACTCCAACACTGATGAAGAAAAGCACAAACATGGTCCAACCGACCAGTGCGTTAAAAACAATTTTCTTTGCGATAATCGAATTACCAATCAGAATGATAAACATGGTTGGTATCAGTGCTGCAATAAATGCAAACACAATCGTCCAGGTAGGGAAGCTATTGCGGAATGCCTCAAGCGGAAACCCAAATTCACTCACCGGTACATCCCACCAGGATGGTAGCGCTGAGATGGAAATGAATCCAAATACCAAACCAGCCGCAATTAAGATGGCGATAAACATGCTAAGGCCAGTAAGACTGATGACAAGACCAATCAGTGTACGCATCACATCAATAGCCACTTTAAAAACCGGACCGAGTACTTTCGAGATGCCTTCAATAATCATGGCAATCAACCGGAAAGGGAATAATACTATTTTGGTTAACACACTTTCTTCCTGGTCATCCTTTTCATTCAGATTCTTCTTTACTGTAGTCTCAATGTTAGATAGGGTAAAAGCTTCGCCCTGCATTTGCATTTTTTCAGTGATGGTCTTTGCTTCGGGAAGGGCTATCCATAATATAATGTAAGTAAGAAGTCCTAAGCCACCGAAGAAGGCGAAGATGACAAACAGCACACGAATCAATGCGATATCGGCTCCAAAAAATGCGGCCACACCACTGGCTACACCGCCAATGACTTTCTTCTCACTGTCGCGATACATTTTCTTTACCGAGGCTTCTTCTTCCAGCTCTTCAGAAACAGGAAGCACAATCCATAGAATGATATAGACAATCAATAAACTTCCATAACTACCTAATACTAACAAAGCAAAAAGCAATCGTGGCCACACCGGGTCTATATTAAAATAGTGCCCTAATCCTGCACAAATACCACCTGCTATTTTTCGCTTCTGATCTCTGTATAATTTTTTTGATGCTTCACGAGCAGGACCAGAAGATGAAGACTGACTTTTGCTTTTATTTTCTTCCGATGCAAATTCAGCTGCACCCAGTTCTTGTTCTTCGGCTGCTTTAAAGTCGCTTACGCTACCCATGGTGGCAATCAGGCTGGTCACATCTTCGGATGTAATCACTTGTTTGCCTTCGTTGAGTTTTGCTAAAAATATTTCGGCAATACGGCTTTCTATGTCGATAAGAATCTCGCTGCTATCTTCAAACGAAGCAAAGTAGCGTTTGATGGAATCCAGATATTTGCGAAGTGTTTCGTATCCGTCTTCTTCAATGTGGAAGATAATGCCGCTGATGTTGATACTGATATTCTTTTTCATATTCGAACGATCGTTATGAGCAGGGTTAGTGGAAGTTAGCTATTAGATTTGGTTTTGATCATTTGGGTAGAGTGAACAAGGTCCTCCCAGGTATCGGTTAACCCTTTCAGAAATGTATCACCTTCTTCAGTCAATTTATAGTATTTGCGTGGCGGCCCTGATTTGGATTCCACCCATTTGTATTCCAACAGTCCCGCATTTTTTAGACGGGTGAGGAGTGGATACAACGTGCCTTCAACGACAATCATCTTGGCAGCCGTAAGTTCATCCAGCATGTCTGATGCATACACTTCACCGCGTGAAATGATATGCAGGATGCAATACTCCAATATGCCTTTTCTCATCTGTACTTGTGTGTTTTCAAGGTTCATACATCCATTTGTTAAGATCTGATCTCAAGGTGTTATACGTGAAAGTACTATGTATGACCAAGTACTGGATGAAAATTTTTAAAGTTTTTTTTAAAAAGGCCTTTATTTTCGTGATTTTGAGGTTAATGACATCAGTTACCAGTATTTTTGAGATTGTATTTATCGGTTATACTATCATAGACCAAGAAAACTGTGAGGTTTGGATTTCAATTTTTATGCTTCCTTTTAACAATTCCCTGGCAGGCTTTCTCTCAGTATACCAATAAATGGGTTCGTCCCGGACAGGATTATTATAGAATACCTATCGCAAAAAAAGGAATTTATAAACTCACCTATTCAGATTTACAAAATGCTGGCGTGCCGGTGGCGGCTATCGATCCGAGATTGATTCAACTAGTTCATCGCGGTAAGGAGCAAGCCATTTTTGTGAAAGGGCAATCCGATGCGGTGCTAAATTCCGATGATTACATTGAGTTTTTTGGTCTGGCTAATGATGGAACATTAGATAGGACACTATATAAGCCTGGCACCTCGCAGCCACACAATTACTACAATTTATTTAGCGACACGACTGCCTATTTTTTAACATGGAGCACCGGTGCAGTAGCAGGAAAGCGTGTTACTGATTTTGATGAAGTTAATGTAGCCAACATTCCTAAAGAGGTATCTCACCATGAAGAACGTCTGCTAATCAATAATGCTCAGTATGCCGGAGGAGCTACGTTTTCATTTCTTGAACCTTTTCAATTTACTCATTTTGATTTAGGTGAAGGTTGGACTGGTATTCCAATACGGCCAGGGGACCCTGTTGATTATACCATTGATTTTGTCAATAACACAGAAGTGGCGGCCGGAAATCCGCAATTGGAATTACTACTTGTTGGAAGGGATCATGGAACGCATCGTGCTGAAATTCTTGTTGGGCCCAGTGCTGGCTCTTTGCGGTCGTTAACCATTCAGAACTTTAATGATTTTGAAGCGATAAAGATCACCTTACCACTGAGCTGGAGCGACATTGGGGCCGATGGAAAATTGCTTGTCCGACTTTCAGCACCAACCACAATAAATAATCGCTATCAGTTTAGTGCCTCCTATCTTAAATTAATATTCCCTCAAAATTTTCAATCCAGTGGTTTGATTGAAAAAGTATTTTATCTAAAGGCAAATCCATCGGGTAAATCATACGTGGAGTTGGTTAATGCTCCATCTAATATAAAAGTATGGGATATTACGGATCCTGCCTCTATAATTTCTATTGGAACACGCATATCAGGAACTTCAATGACCGCAATTGTTGGATCCACGGTAACACCCCGAACACTGTATGCATTTACATCATCAGGTACACCTGCATTAAAGAGAGTGAGTTTTAGATTGATTGATCCGGTCCAATCAGATTATATCATCATTTCAAATCAATTGCTGATGCAGCCAGCATCATCATATAATGATCCGGTGAAAGCGTATGGAGGTTATCGGGCTTCTATTCAGGGAGGGGCTTATGATACGTTGGTTGTAACGATGGATCAATTGTATAATCAATTTAATTATGGAGAAACATCACCTGTTGCCATTTATGAATTTATGCGATTCATGGTTGGTAAAGGGCAACCTAAATATTTGTTTCTGATTGGCAAAGGCAGAGATGTGAATGCCGGATTTCATAGGCTAATTAATCCGGGGCCTGGAGTTTTAAAGGATTTGGTTCCTTCTGCGGGTTTGCCGGGTTCAGATATGAATTTCACATCTGGTTTGTCTGGTACCACTTATGAACCGGCTGTCCCTACAGGAAGACTTTCAGTTAACACACCAACAGAGGTAGCCAACTATCTTAATAAGATTAAGGAGATTGAAAATCCAAACTTAGTTCAGGAATGGCAAAAGCGTGGGCTTCATCTAAGTGGAGGGATACAGAGTTTGGAGTTGCCTACTTTCCGCTCATACCTGGATGGATTTAAATCTACTGCGGAAGGAATTTATTGGGGAGGTTCAATCAGCACGATTGCGAAACGAGAACCTTCTCAGAGCGAATTAATTAATATATCGGATGAAATTAATGAAGGAGTAAACTTGGTCACTTTTTTTGGTCACTCTTCTCCTGGTACGATTGATATTGATATTGGTAAGGTTACCGATCCGGAATTGGGTTATAGCAATGCGGGAAAGTATCCGGTGTTTCTGATTAATGGCTGTAATGCGGGTAGTTTTTTTCTGAATGGTGAATTGTTTGGAGAGAATTGGATCAATGCCGCTAATCTTGGAGCAAGAAATTTCATTGCTCATAGTTCATATGGCCTTGTATCCACTTTGCGCACGTATTCCGATTATTTCTATCGTATTGGTTTTGCTGACTCGGTCTTTATTAATAAAG
>JANOUH010000077.1:0-4513 GCA_031416795.1 Cytophagales bacterium
CCTCATCGGAGCAGCTGGATTTATAGCCCCCCGGCATCTAAAAGCGATTAAAGAAACGGGTAATAATTTGGTGGCTGCCATGGATAGGTTTGACAGTGTTGGAATCATGGATAGTTACTTTCCACACGCTGATTTTTTTACAGAGTTCGAACGTTTCGACAGGCATATTGATAAATTAAGAAGGCAAGGGAAAAATGTGGATTATGTGAGCATTTGCTCTCCAAATTATTTGCATGATTCTCATATTCGTTTTGCATTGCGCCAGCATGCGGATGCCATTTGTGAAAAACCATTGGTTCTTAACCCCTGGAATGTAGATGCGTTAGCGGAGATCGAAAAAGAAACAGGCAAAAAGGTCTATACCATTTTACAACTCCGACTTCATCCGGCAATTATCAAATTGCGTGACGAAGTACTGTCGAGTGATCCTAATAAAATCTTTGATGTAGACCTCACCTATATTACATCAAGAGGTAAATGGTATCATCATAGTTGGAAAGGAGAAGAGTCAAAATCCGGAGGAATAGCTACTAATATTGGCATTCATTTTTTTGATATGCTGCTCTGGATTTTTGGAGATGCTAAGGAAATAAAGGTAGAGAAATATGAAGAAGACCATGCTTCGGGTTTTCTGCAATTGGCCAGAGCTAGAGTACATTGGTCGTTGAGTATCAATGAAGATCATCTGCCAGCAACCATAAAGGCCCAGGGCAAGAGGACTTTCCGGTCACTTCAAATGGATGGAAGAGAAATTGAGTTTAGTGATGGGTTTACCGATTTACACACGATTAGTTATCAGGAGATTTTGAAAGGTAATGGATTTGGCTTAGTGGAGGCGAAACCCTCCATTGAGTTAGCCCATCAGATCAGGGTGATCAAGTGAACACCTTCTATCTCTTTTTATACCTTTAACACAAAATAACTCTACATGAAAGGTATTATTCTTGCAGGCGGGTCTGGTACCCGGCTATATCCATTAACAAAATCCGTATCAAAGCAGATTTTGCCTATTTATGATAAGCCAATGATCTACTATCCGCTGTCAGTGTTGATGCTGGCCAATATCCGGGATATTCTGATCATATCTACCCCCCACGATTTACCGTTATTTCAGAATTTGTTTGGCGATGGTTCGCAACTTGGGCTTAGATTGGAGTACAGAATTCAACCTTCACCTGATGGTCTCGCGCAGGCCTTCTTAATTGGAGAAACTTTTCTGAATGGAGATACTGCCTGCCTGGTGTTGGGTGATAATATTTTTTATGGATACGGATTTTCAGGTTTATTGGAGGAGGCTGGAAAACTTCAAAATGGCGCCACAGTATTTGGTTATTATGTTAATGATCCTGAACGATATGGTGTGGTGGAATTTGACGACAATGATCAGGTTATTTCAATCGAGGAGAAACCTAAGCATCCTAAATCAAATTACGCAGTAACCGGACTGTATTTTTATGATAATACGGTAGTGGAAAAGGCAAAGAAAGTTAAACCATCTTCTCGTGGAGAACTTGAAATAACTGATTTGAATAGACTTTATCTTGAAGAAAAAATGCTAAACGTAAAACTGTTGGGCAGAGGAATGGCCTGGCTTGATACAGGAACGCATCAATCGATGTTACAAGCTTCAAACTTTATTGAATCCATAGAAGAACGTCAGGGATTAAAAATAGCGTGTCTCGAAGAAATAGCCTATCGCAAAGGATATATATCCAGGGAACAGCTGGAAGAACTGGCAAAGCCTCTTTCCAAAAATCAGTATGGTCAATATCTGATAAAGATATTAAATGAAAAAATCAAAACGAGATCCATTGAATGAAAATTAGTGTTACTGATTTTGACGATCTCTTTATTTTTGAACCAACTGTGATTGGCGATGATAGGGGATACTTTATGGAATCGTATAATTATAAAACCCTTCTTGAAAATGGAATTGATTACCAGTTTGTTCAGGATAACCAGTCAAGATCAAAAAGAGGAGTTTTAAGAGGCCTTCATTATCAAAATTCACCGCATGCACAGGCAAAGTTGGTGAGGGTTTTGTCGGGATCGATATTGGATATTGTAGTTGATATGAGGCATGGGAAATCAACCTTTAAGAAGTCATTTATGTTAGAGATGTCCGGGGAAAATAAAAAACAGCTTTTAGTGCCCAAGGGATTTGCTCACGGATTTTTAGTTGTGAGCGATTTTGCGGAGGTGCTTTATAAAGCCGATGCTTACTACAATCCTCAATCAGAGGGAGGCATCAATTTTACCGATCCTTCTTTGGGACTTCAACATCTGGTAAAGGATAACGAAGTGACTCTATCAGAAAAAGATAAAAATCTTCCTTTCTTTGATCAGGTCAAATACAAATTTTAATGACACTTGAAGTAATGAAAACAATTTTAGTAACAGGTGGTGCCGGTTTTATTGGCTCCAATTTCATTCCTTACTTTTTATCGAAATATCCTGAGTGTAAAATTGTAAACCTGGATGCCCTTACCTATGCTGGCAACCTGGACAACTTGAAAGAGGTTTCTAATAACCCTAATTATATTTTCGCTCAGGGTAACATTTGTGACAGAGCGCTTGTAGAATATTTGTTCACACAGTATAATTTTTCTGGAGTGATTCACTTTGCAGCCGAATCGCATGTTGACAATTCAATTTCAGGTCCTGAGGCATTTATCAAGACCAATATTAACGGAACGTTCACATTGATTGACGTGGCGCGTAAGAGCTGGATGGATGAGCCATTTAAAATTAAGGATGGTTGTGTTGCAAATAGATTCTTGCATATATCTACTGACGAAGTATATGGCTCCTTGGGTAAGGACGGCCTCTTCACGGAGAGTACACCGTATGCACCAAACAGCCCTTATTCAGCATCCAAAGCGAGCAGCGATTTATTGGTAAGAAGTTATTTTCATACCTACGGGTTGAATGTGGTGACAACGAATTGCTCTAATAATTATGGTCCCAAGCAACATAATGAAAAGCTGATCCCTACCATTATTCGCAAAGCAATAACCGGTCAACCTATACCAATTTATGGTGATGGCATGAATGTGCGAGACTGGTTATATGTCTTAGATCACGCTAAGGGAATTGATTTGGCTTTTCATAAAGGTAAGTCTGGTGAAACTTATAATATTGGAGGGCGAAATGAGCGAACCAACAATCAGATTGTAAATGCCATTTGCGAAATTCTGGATAGCAGAAATCCTAGATCAGATGGCAAATCCTATCAGGAACAAATCACCTTTGTAAAAGATCGTGCAGGACATGATAGGCGCTATGCGATTGATGCTTCTAGAATTGAAGGTGAGTTGGGATGGAAGGCGGAGGAGAATTTTGAGAGCGGGATTATGAAAACCGTGGACTGGTATTTGGCAAATGCAATTAGTTAACTCGTGAAATAATATTAATTTGATTTTTCATTCAACCGTGAAGAAGAAATGACCTCGCATGTTTTCTATGACACTATGATGATTGAGCGCTTCTTTTTCAAAGCATTTTAACCAAAAATCGTTAACACATGAAGAAAGCATTAATAACAGGCGTTACCGGACAGGATGGAGCCTATTTATCTGAGTTTCTTTTAAACAAAGGTTATGAGGTGCATGGCATGAAAAGGAGAAGTTCGCTTTTTAATACAGATCGTATTGATCATCTATATGTGGATACGCACGAAAAAAACGTTCGGTTTAAACTTCATTATGGAGACCTTTCAGATTCATTAAATGTGATCAGGCTGGTTCAGGAAATTCAGCCGGATGAGATTTATAACCTGGGGGCCATGTCACATGTGCGCGTAAGTTTTGATACTCCCGAATACACTGCTAATGTTGATGGAATCGGAACTTTGCGCATTCTTGAAGCAATTCGGATACTGGGGTTAACGGAGAAAACAAAATTTTACCAGGCATCCACTTCTGAACTCTATGGTCTGGTGCAGGAGGTTCCTCAAAGCGAAAGAACTCCTTTTTATCCCAGATCTCCTTATGCAGTTGCTAAACTTTATGGGTATTGGATCACGGTAAATTATCGGGAAGCGTATGGCATGTTTGCGTCAAACGGCATTCTATTTAATCATGAATCTCCACTGAGAGGCGAAACCTTCGTTACCAGAAAAATAACGAGGGCTGCTTGTCGTATTGCCCTCGGTTTGCAGAGTACACTTTATCTTGGGAATATAGATGCTAAACGTGATTGGGGACATGCAAAAGATTATGTTCAGGCTATGTGGTTGATGATGCAGCATCACAAGGCAGATGATTTTGTAATTGCCACGGGAGTAACCACCACAGTGCGTGATTTTGTTGCCAAGACTTTCGAAAGATTAGGTATTGAACTTGAATTTAAAGGTGAAGGTATTAACGAGATAGGGGTGGTTTCCTCCGTTAAAAATAACGATACCAAGGTTAAAGTTGGGGATGTAATTTTAAAAATTGATCCTAATTATTTCAGGCCAACAGAAGTAGAATTGCTTATTGGTAATCCCGAAAAAGCAAAGCGGGAATTATCC
>JANOUH010000078.1:0-2865 GCA_031416795.1 Cytophagales bacterium
GGCAGACGCATCTAAATCTTTGAAATCCATTCCTGACTTTAGATTGATGGTTTCCAAGCTTAGCAAGTTGGAAACCCTTCTATAAAAGGTTTGATTTTACTCCGAATTGCAAGAGAATAATTTAGATGCGTCTGCCCTGCAAATAGCTTTGCCAGCAATAGTGTCTTCAATGCTCTATATTCGAAGTCCTCTATTTAGTTATTAAAGGTCTGGTCGCATTCTAGGTTTATAGTCGTCCTTGGTGTACTCTTGCCAATACCAATTGCCTATGAATGCGTATTCCTTTTCTCTCAAATAATTTTCGGCAGGAATATGCTCTGACATTATATTCAAAAAAGTCGTCCCGTCACCAGTACAAAGTTCTTTTTCAATAAAATCGTAAACTTCAATACTCGGTTTACTTGGGCCCGGCAAGACAATTCCAAACTGTCTTGATGAGCTTTTTGTACTTAGGGAAAAAATAATAAGAAAGCACCTCAGTTCCTTTGGAAGTGTTATGATGTTAACTCCTTCCATCTCTTTTGGGAAGTCATATTTTAACCAGAATACTTTTGGCAAAATTTCCCGGTCAGGATTTAACAATTGTTCCCTCACTTTGTAAAGTCCTGCGTTTATTAGAAACCCGTTTCCTAAAGTCGAGTAAGCAACTAGATAGGCTACTCTCAATAGAGCAACCTCTGCCCGTCTTTCATTAGAGGTTCTATTTAATTTCATCTGAAAGGCTGGGGGGTTAAATCCAGTGTCAAACATCTTGTCAGGATAGAAAATGGGATTATAAATTATCCTCGGAGGAATCAAGTCGCTCATAAACTTCTTTGCCTGATCAGGGTTTGATCGTTGAGTTTGTAAGTCGAATGTTAATCCTCCTTTTTCGTCCACTTCAAGAATTCCATTGACCTCATTTCCATTTAATTCAAATGTTGCTTTTGTACGTGATTGAGGTAGAAATAACTTGGAGTCCGTTTCAAGTAAATTATTCAAAAGATGAATGTCCAACTCATATCCACTTCTTGAATTGCACTTTTTACATGTAAGAGATAAGGGTTTCCCACCAAGAGATTTAGGCGGAATGTCCTCAAGTGTCAGGAAGTTCTCTAAAGTTGTATCTAAATCCTTTTCAAAGAAGGTTTCAAAGCAAAGAGGGCAGATATATCCATTACTGAAGTCTGGTTCAAATCTAATTGATGGGTGTTCCTTAACCCATTCCAAGTTTTGTGAAAACAACTTGAATATTTTTTCTTTTTTGATTGTCTTAGCGGTCTTCTTCATTTAGGCTTCATAATAAGTTATTGTTATGAGAAGTACTTTGTCCGACCTATGGCAGGCAACATCCAAATATAACGCACTGCATGTCATATGATATCCTCAATATCATATAAAAAAACAAACCCCAGCTCTCACCGGGGGTTGCACTTCAATCACTTCCATCTCCTCAAAAGCTTAGGTTCTTTTGTTTTGCTTTTTCTTTTACCGCTTTGATCATCGCTGCATCCAGTGAAGTGTCACCCTCTTCTTTGGGTGTGTTGGTGGCAATATATTCCTGGCGTTTTTTATTCAGGGTTTGTATCTCGCTTTGAATCTTTGAACGCTCTTCGGCTTTCATTTTTACATAAGTTTCTCGCTGAGACACGCTCATACCCTTCATCGCTACGGGTAACTCATCATCTTTCGCTTTGGCAATGATATCTTCATTTTCTTTGGAGGCATCCACCAAATCCCAGCTTGAGTTGCGGTAGGCGTGTGAACTCTTGGATACGGCACGCTCTACTTTGTTAGCCTGACCATAGCTTTCTGCATTGCTGTCCTGCGTGGCTTGCATTTCTTTTTTTGATTCTCCGCTGGTGCCATAGTATACATACGTTTCATTCAGCTTTTCATTCAGGGCACTGATGCGCTCATCATATGGTGATGGAACGTAAACGGTCTTGCGGTTTTGTTCAATGCTCATGTATGAACCGTTGGTGATATCGGCACCATCTTTCCAGTTGGTGCGCATGCCTTCATCAAAAGGACCACAGAAAATCGTGTTCACCACTACACCTTTTTCACGCGCCAATCCACACGCGGTGCGATACGCGATGCCTCCTTGTGTAAAGGGTTCGTTGCCGGCAATGAATATCATTTTCAAATCGTTGGACGATGTGCTCCATGTTAACTGGCGCAAAGATGAATTGATCACATGACCACAGAATTCATTTCCTCCATTGGTAGAAAGTGAAAACAGTTTTTCGGAGATCAGGTCGAGGTCATCTGTGAGTCCGCTTACCTGGCGGATGTATCCTTCCTGTGAAGAAAGATTGTCGTTGCCATATTCATACAACGCAATTTTAATGTTGGGCTTTTTGCCATCAGCACATTTGGCAGCAGCTAGCTCATTCACTACTTTCCACAGTTGTGATTTGGCCTGGTCGATCAGGCCGTCCATACTATTGCTGGTGTCCAGTAACAAAGCGAGTTGAATACTCTGATCTTTTACCGGAGGCGTGGGCGCGGTAGTGAAGGCACTCAAGTGCCAAAACAGGATAACAGATACGAGAGTAAGTATGCGGTTCTTAACCTTACTTACGGATGCGGGTGTTGCGTTCATAGTGTTTCTTTTTGGTAAAGTTTACGCGAAAAAAAGCGAAGGGGTACCTGAACTTAGTGAGGGGCAGGTGGCATCGGGTGAAACATGCTTTTCACTGAGTGAGGAGGTGGAACTGGCCATTCGTTCTCAAAAACCGTATAAATTATTGTATTAACTTTCCACAATGGTTAGCCACAGATTCACAGATTTAATGATGGAAAGTGACCAAAGAATATAAGTTGAAAAGCATGCCATGGTCTGTGAGGATACAGACCGAGGGTTAACAGTTCGAGGTAAAT
>JANOUH010000079.1:0-29786 GCA_031416795.1 Cytophagales bacterium
ACTTCAGATTATATAGTGAACAAATCACTTGGTCGTATTTAATTACCGTTGATCGGGTCCAAGGAATAAATAAATCAGATTAGGTGATGGAATCTTACATTCAGATCTTTTAAAATAATAAAGCTGAGCCATTTTTGACTCAGCTTTATCGCTTTCATAAGAATGAGAAGCAATTATTTCCACTGATCGCTGTCCTGGAGGGCAAATCCTCCTCCATTATTATTTGAGGAAGCGACTTTTTCTTCTTTTATAGGAGCTATTTCAGACTTAGATCTGAAGGCCAGAGTTGATGATAACGTGATCAATGCAACGGCAAGGATTATGATTGTCTTTTTCATATGAATTGCTTTTAATTTTTATTCTTTAATAGGAGCACCGCCAGAATTACCTTCGGTTTGAGGCTTTACTTCCTCTTCTGTGCAAGAAGAAAATGTGGCCGCAGATAAGGAAAGAATGATGATCAGGTAAAGTAACTTTTTCATACATAGTTTGGGTTTGGGTTTTTTTATTGGTTAGTATAGCATTAAATTAATGCTCAAATTTTGTTTGTTTGTTTGACTTATTTTTATCCATAACACATTGAATATTGCCTAAGTACCAAAATTTTATATCCTGTTTCGTATTCGCTTATCTATTGGGCATGATTTGCCCGGTGATAGGATTTTCACAGAGCTCAACGAGAATAGACTCTTTGAAAAACCTGCTAGAGAATGCCAATGACACTTCGCGATTTAATGTGTTGCAAGAGCTATTTAAATCTTATAATCAGAAGGATTTCAATATATCGCTTCAGTATGCACAGGAAGCTTATCAGCTTGCAGAATCATTAGGTGACAGCAGTAAAATAGTAGAGGGAGGTCGAATGATCGCTTATTCTCTTATGGACTTGGGTAGAAATGATGAGTCGATTGTTATCCTTAACAAAGTATTGGCAATTGCCAAACGAAATCAATTCCGATATCCTGAATTGAAACCTAAAATTAAGTTTCTCTTAAACAATGCAGCAATCTCATACATGTATCGAGGTAATTATGATTCATCATTGAGCTACCACTTTAAGTCGCTCGAGATCAGGGAAACAGAAGGTGATAAAAAATCAATTGGGACAGCGCTAAACAATATTGGTCTTGTTTATTTTAAATTGAGAAATTATGAGCAAGCATTGCAATATTATTTGGGATCACTTGACGTTAAAAGCGAATTAAAGGATACTAATGATCTAGATAAGATTCTTATCAACGTTGGTTTGTGTTATTTAACCCGTTTTTCTGTTGAAGAACAGGGATCAGAGGAAGCCATAGCATCTTTTAATGATGCAATACTATCTTTTAATAAAGCGTTTGCGAGTTGCGGAAGTGAGTGCACAGAAACGTTAAAAAAAGAAGCATATCATGGTTTGGGACTTGCCTATTTTAAATTGAGAGATTTTGATAAGTCTGGCGTGAATTTGAAAGCCTCACTAGCGATATCGAAGAGTCAAAATGATAAGCAGTATTGGGTTGACAACCTAATTATGCTAAGCAAAATTGAGACTGTAAGAAAGGACTATCAGACAAGCCTTCAATATCTAAATGAGGCTAAGCAATTCGAAAAAGAATCTGAATTTGCTGAATCCTTGATTGAATATTATGATCAGTTTGCCAAAGTATATAAAGCTCTTTCTGATTTTGAAAACGCTTCGCTATACCAGGGTAAATACATAAATCTAAAAGATAGTATCTATAGCGGTCAACTAATTAAGAATCTTGCAACTATTCAAAATACCTACGAGCAGCGGGAGAATATTAAAACGATTACTGAAAAAGACCGTATTCTTCAACTCCAAAAGGAACTGATCAACCGACAACAAATGCAATATATTTTTATTGTTATTGTGACGATCCTCGCCACAGGTCTGGCTTTGGTTTTAATATGGGCCAACAGGCGACAGAAAATACATAATGCTGCACTCAATGACGCACAGCGTGTTATTACTGATCAGAATGATCGATTGTTAAAAGCTAATGAGTATCTCGATCAACAGGTTGCTGAGAAGACACAAGATCTTTTTATGGCCAACGAAGCACTTATTCAGGTTAATAGTGAGCTCGATAATTTTATTTATAGAACATCACATGATATCAGAGGCCCACTGGTTACACTTAAAGGTGTTTGTAATGTGGCATTGCTCGATGTGAAGGACGATATTGCACTCGATTATTTGCAAAAATTGGATGCCACATCCACCAGGCTTAATATAATTCTCACCCGGCTCTTGATTGTCAATAAAATCAACCTATGGGAACTTGAGGCGACTCCCATTAATTGCGTTGATTTAATTAATCAAATTATTGAAACGGAAAAAATAAATGGCATTCCTGACAGTATGGTGATTGAATATGAAATTGATCCGGATATTAAACTTTTCTCAGATCGGTTTTTACTCATGCTGGTAGTTGAAAATCTGATTGATAACGCAATCAAGTTCTATAATGATTCACCCCGCGTTTCTCCATTTGTGAAAATCAGAATACATCAGGAGGCAGGTGATAAAGTAAAAATGATTGTGATGGACAATGGCATTGGAGTAAACTCAAGTGATAAAGACCATATCTTTCATTTATTCACAAGGGCTTCGGATCGTTCAGAAACCGGAGGCATTGGTTTATACCTTTCAAAAATGGCTGCAGACAGACTTGGTGGAGAAGTAATTTTGGCTAAGACATCACCGAATGGTTCTGAATTTCACCTGATATTACCTGCCGATGTGACTCCAGTGATTGAAATGAGAGGTCTACAGGAGCAAAGACGGAAAAAGGAAAAGGAGATGCGTGAACTGGCACTTCCCAAAGACAAAAAAGGACAGACCTCTTGATTTCTCAATTAAAACAAAAGCATTACTCATTCCTGATATTCCTTTGCATTTCGCATCTTTGTAGCCTGTTTTTAACAAACGGTTTTTATGGGTAGCGAAGGTAGTTTTAAGAGATACATGATAACTTCTGCATTGCCTTATGCCAATGGTCCCAAGCATATTGGTCACTTGGCAGGAGCGTATATTCCAGCAGATGTATATGTCAGATATTTGCGTTTAAGTGGAAAGGATGTCGTGTTTGTTTGTGGTAGTGATGAACATGGAACAGCCATCCCTAACCAGGCATTAAAGGAAAACACTACACCTCAGGCAATCGTGGACAAATACGATGCTCAAATAAGAGAATGTTTTGTTAAGATGGGAATGTCTTTTGACATCTACCATCGCACGACTGAACCTATTCATCATCAAACTTCGCAAGAGATTTTTTTGACTCTGTATAATAAAGGATTGCTCACCGAGGAAACTTCAGAGCAGTATTATGACGATGAGGCGAAAGCATTTTTAGCGGATCGATACATTAAAGGAACATGTCCCAAGTGCGGTCATCCTTCTGCTTATGGCGATCAATGTGAAAAATGTGGAACGTCACTCAGTCCGAAAGACCTGATTAATCCTAAGTCTACCTTAACGGGAAATTCCCCTGTTCTAAAACCAACCAAACATTGGTATTTGCCTTTGGAGAACTACGAGCCGTGGCTGAAAGAGTGGATTTTAAAATCACATCAGCACGATTGGAAAACCAATGTGTATGGCCAATGCAAATCATGGATTGATGCAGGCTTACAACCACGTGCCATGACACGCGATTTGGATTGGGGTATAAAAGTTCCATTGCCCGATGCAGAAGGAAAAGTTCTTTACGTTTGGTTTGATGCACCAATAGGATACATTTCGGCAACACGCGCTTTGTTTGATGAGGTGACAAGAGGCCAATATAAATTTGCCACACCTCAGCGAGATTTTGCAGGAGCAAAAAAAGAAGATTGGAAAACATACTGGCAGGATAAGGACACCAAGCTGGTTCATTTTATCGGCAAGGATAACATCGTGTTTCACTGCATCATCTTTCCAATCATGCTTCATGCCACCGGTGAATATATTGTGCCTGACAACGTGCCTGCCAATGAGTTCATGAATCTCGAAGGAGATAAAATGTCAACGAGCAGAGGATGGTCGATTGAAATGCATGAATACTTGCATGATTTTCATGACAAGCCAGATGTGTTGCGCTATGCATTATTAACGAACCTTCCCGAGGCGAAGGATAGCGAGTTTACCTGGAAAGATTTTCAGGCAAAAAATAACAACGAGCTGGTAGCTATTTTTGGAAATTTTGTGAATCGCGCGTTTGTGCTCACACAAAAATTCTTTGATAACAAAGTGCCGGCACAGGGTGAGTTGCAGGAGATTGATAAAAAAGCATTGGCCGATTTAAAACTGTTCCCCACGCGTATCAGTGATTCCATAGAAACATATCGTTTCAGAGAAGCTACAGCTAACCTGATGGATTTGGCACGCCTGGGAAATAAATACTTAGCGGAAACGGAGCCATGGAAACTTGCCAAATCGGATTTGCCAAGGGTGGGAACCATTCTCAACATCGCACTGCAGATTGCTGCGAACTTGTCAGTTATGGCAGAACCATTTTTACCTTTCTCTGCCAGCAAATTAAAAGCAATGCTAAACTTCGGAAGCACTCAGTGGCACCAGGCTGGTGCTGGAGATTTGCTTGCCGCAGGTCATTTACTAGGTGAGTCTGCGTTGCTGTTTGAAAAAATTGAAGATGAAGTGATTGAAGTTCAGATTAAGAAGTTATTTGACACCAGGAAGAAAATGGAATTAGAAAGCCAACCAGCAACACCTGCCAAGCCCGAAGTATCTTTTGATGAGTTTTCTAAAATGGATATCCGCATTGGAAAAATCCTGAAAGCAGAACGCGTGGAAAAATCAAAAAAGTTGTTGAAACTTCAGGTGGATACGGGGATCGACACGCGCACCGTGATGAGCGGCATTGCTGAACATTTTGAACCGGAAGACATTATTGGTAAGCAGGTAACTATTTTAGTGAACCTGGCACCACGCAAAATTATGGGTGTTGAATCACAAGGAATGATTTTAATGGCATCAGATAAAGATGGATCGCTAAAGTTGTTAAGTCCTGGATCAGAAACATCTCCGGGCTCTGTAATCAGTTGACCACACATAAATATTTTAACAGAAGGCGCCCGAAAGGCGCCTTTTTCATTCTAGAGTCGATGACAAGATTGAAAAATATCATCAATTTTATTTATGTTTAATCTATGATAAGCATGAATACATCCCGTAGAAATTTTATTAAGAAGGGCTTGACCACGGTTGCGTTGTCGATGCCCGTGTTTAATATCATCAGCAGACCGCTGTTGGAGGAGGAGATTATTGGCCATGGAAAGTTTCGTTACCGCGTTCATAAGAATTGGGGAAACCTGGATCCGGCTAAAACACCCGTAAAAAATTGCCATGAGATGGTTATGGATAAAAAAGGCCGGTTGATTATGGTGACGGATGAAACGAAAAATAATATTATCATCTACGATCGATCAGGAAAGTTAATCACCACCTGGGGTAACGATTTTCCAGGAGGCCACGGCCTTACGTTGTTTGATGAAGGCGGAGAGGAAGTGCTTTTCATTTGCGATCCTAACACCGGACGCGTTGTTAAGACTACGCTGGATGGGAAGCAGATCATGGAGTTGCCTAACCCCAAAACGATCAATGTTTATGAAAGCACTCAAAACTATTTACCGACAGAAACAGCCATCGGTCCCAATGGTGATATCTATGTAGCAGATGGCTATGGGTCGCAATACATTTTACAGTTTTCAGCAAAAGGCGAGTTCATCAGAAAGTTTGGTGGTCCTGGTAATGAAGATGCTAACTTCAGCACAGCACACGGAGTTTGCATTGATGCGCGCGACAAGAACAACATTACATTGATATGCACTTCGCGCGGTCACAATTCATTCAAGCGCTTTACACTCGATGGAAAATATTTATCCACACTTTTCTTACCCGGTGCTTTTGTGTGCCGCGCTGTTATGGATGATGAAAATATCTATGCCGGTGTATGTTGGTCACGATTGCGTTATTTGGAACAAACCAATAACTCTGGCTTTGTCACCATTCTGGATGGAAAGGATAAAGTGATTTCAAACCCCGGTGGCACCGCTCCGGTTTATAAAAAGGGAGAACTGCAATTGATGCTTCAGGACAAACCCGTATTCAATCATTGTCACGATGTGTGTATCGACAACGACAAAAACATCTACGTGTGTCAGTGGAATGCAAATAAAACCTATCCAATTAAATTAGAGCGGGTTTAGACTTTTGGCTAAACTGTGGTCATTCTTATAAAAAAGCGTCTTTTAGACGCTTTTTTGTTGAAATCCATCCTGCTATGTAACATGGGTTACACATCCTGCCACCGGTTGTGATAAAGATCATAGGGAGTTGTGAGTAGCATCATTACCCACGTGATGTTCACATTCTATTTTTACATCACCAATCAAACACAATATCAGATGAAAAAGATACTGATTTTAGGAGCCGGAATGGCAGGTACCGTGATGGCGAACAAACTTTCCCACAACCTCAATAAAGAACTTTGGGATATCACCGTTGTAGACAAAGACGAAAATCATTACTATCAACCTGGGTTTTTATTTATCCCTTTCGGAATTTATAAGCCTGAAGAAGTCGTGAAACCTAAAAAAGAATTCATCCCTAAGGAAGTGAATTTTATTTTAAAGGAAGTTCAAAAAATAATTCCTGAAAATAATCAAGTGCTTCTTAAAGATGGCGTTGTTCTTAACTACGACATATTAGTTGTTGCAACGGGCACTGTGCCGGTCCCAGAGGAAACCGAAGGTTTGAAAGGCGAACTGTGGTATAAAGACATCTTCGATTTCTATACCTATGAAGGAACTACTCGCCTTGCCAAAAAATTGGAAAACTGGCAAGGAGGTAAGTTAGTAATTAACATGGCAGAGACGTTAATTAAATGTCCGGTAGCTCCGCTTGAGTTTACTTTCCTGGCCGATGCCTACTTCACTGAAAAGGGAATGCGTGATAAAGTGGAGATTTTCTATGTGACTCCTCTTTCCGGAGCTTTTACAAAACCGAAGGCAACGGCTATGCTCGATAAGCTTATGGATGAAAAGAATATTAAGGTTATTCCTGACTTCTATCTGCAACGTGTTGATAACGAACGCAAAGTTTTGGTTTCTTATGATGACAAAGAAGTACCCTTCGACTTGCTCGTTTCTATTCCTGTAAATAAAGGTGATCAGATGGTGGAAGAGAGCAATATGGGTGATGAAGACGGATTAAACTTTATCCCTACCAACAAGAACACACTTCAATCCAAAAACTACGAGAATATGTTTGTGATCGGTGATGCCACCAACGTACCCGCATCTAAAGCCGGATCCGTTGCTCACTTTGAAGCCGAGATACTCACTGAAAATATATTAAGCTATATCAACAGTAGGCCTTTAGAAGCTAGCTTTGACGGTCACGCCAACTGTTTCATTGAAACAGGCTACGGAAAAGCAACGCTGATCGACTTCAATTATACGACTGAACCGCTGCCTGGCAAATTTCCCTTCGCGATGGTAGGCCCTATGGACTTATTGAAAGTAACCCGCGCCAACCACATGGGTAAGCTTGCCTTCAAGTGGGTGTACTGGCACTTGTTGCTCACAGGTAAAAAACTACCGGTGACTACACACATGTCGATGACTGGAAAATTAGTAGAGAATTAATTAATCAACCCAAATCAATTTATATATGGAAACTATTGCAATAAAAAAATTAGCCGAGGTAGAAGTGAATACCGAAGGTTATTTGAAAAACATGAATGACTGGTCTCCTGAACTGGCACAAGAAATTGGATCAAAGGAAAACATTCAGTTAACAGACAAGCATTATGAAGTGTTGAACTGGTTGCGCACCAAACAAGCAGAAGGTGTGCCGCTGAGTATCCGCAAAATAGGCAACTCAGGATTAGTGGACATCAAACAGTTTTATGCACTGTTCCCTGGTGGACCGCTCAAAATCTCCAGTAAAATTGCCGGCATACCCAAACCTGCAAGTTGTATCTAACTAAAAAACTCTAAACACATTAAGTCATGCAAGACGTATTAGAAAGACCGGTAACACAAGTAGCTGAAGTTCCGGTTATAAATAAAGATAAGGGCAAATTGAAAAAAGTATTGATCATCTGTTCCAAAGGAAAATTGGAGGATGTATATGCAGCCCTGGTAATGGCCAATGGCGCACTGATGGAAGGCCTTGAAGCGAAAATGTTCTTCACCTTCTTTGGCTTGGAGGCGATCACTAAGAAGCATGCTGATCATTTGCACACCGCCACAGTCGGTAATCCGGCTTTTATGCCAGGCATGCCCACCATGGTAGCTGGTTTACCTGGTTTTGAAGCTTTTGCTTCTTATATGATGCAAAAAGAAATGGATAAGTTGGATATGCCTCACGTTACTGAGTTTATTCAGATGATTGAAGCGGGTGGTGGCGAGATTTATGCTTGCAAACTGGCTGCTGAAATGTTCCATCTGAAAAAGGAAGATTTATTGGATGAGGTGAAAGGAATAATCACGGTGGGTGATATGTATGCTCTTGCCGAGGGCGAGGGTACACAAATTATCTTCATCTGATTTGGGTTCGGTTGGTTAAAGCCGCCTGTGCGAAGCGCAGGCGGCTTTTATGATTTTATGGACTTCATATCTTTTGTGAGGGTAAACTTTTTTTATAAGGACTCACCACTAAGAATGAGCTATAAGTAAAATAATTTATACATCTTTAGCGGATATGTTTATAAGCTGACGAGCATGAATTCGAAAGGTGTACTGATTTTGTTTATAGCATTTTGTGGTTTACAATCCTTTGGGCAAACCACAACCCGCATCATACCTCCCCATGTAAAAGAAGTTCGCTACGCGGAAATATCCGGTAATGCAAAATGGTTAGTGGTTAGTCAGGAATATGATACCATTCGAATACTGGATAGCAAGTCTTTGCAGGAGGTAAGGAATATACCCATGGTTAATTCAGGCAACACCTTGAATGTCGGCCACCCAACCGGTAAGAAAGAATTTCATATCACCACCGGGAATCAGCTGATTTATATTTCCAGAGTACTCAGCAAAGATTCGGCTTCGCTATTTCTTCAGTCGCAGGATATAGCAACCGGAAAAATAAATTTCAGCTCATTCTTACTTCGATATCATAGCTCTGACTACTTCGCGCCAAGCCTAAGCGATATTCATGTTAGCTACGGACTTTCATCTGCCGCAAATCATATTCTACTTAGTATAGAGAATCAGGTGTATGAATTTGACGAAGATACCGGTAAGCTATTTAGAAAATGGAAAATAGAAAATGTTGAACAGGCAGCGCTCTCACTAAAAAATAATTGGCTTGCATTAGCGTGTGGAGATTCATTAAAGATTCTAAATATTGAAATCAATCAAACGGTATTCGAAACTAAATTGGAGGTAGGCGGAGTTTGCTTTGTGAATGATTCGATCCTGGCCTCCTATGGTAAGGATGTTTTTCTATTCAATGTTAAAAGAAGAAAATTCATTGATACGGTTTTTCATTTGTTGGAGAGAGTCCGCCATCTGACACCAGGAACTAATCAAATATTTACGCTTTCCGGTGAACCGACATCACTTCAGAATAATTTTACAGCAAGCTATGGTCTTAGAGGCCTTCCTTATCGGGGTGTCTTTCATCTGCCTGAAAACATGGGGTTTATTTCCTTCTTTCATCCCAATGGTGATCTATGGACAATCACAGTAGACGGTAGGTTATTTCGATTCCCGATGTCACCTTCTTCTTCTCCCAGGCCGATTTCGCAACGGGGCCATAATAAAGCGATGAAGAGTTTCAGCTTTTCGAAGGACAAGCGCTATATGCTTTCGGCTGAAGATGGCGGAGATATTCTTTTATGGGATGTGCAAACGGGACGTACGATGGAGCGCTATACCACCAATGAAAGTTTATTAAGCAACGCCATCTTTGCCGAAGATGATCGTGATATTTTGTATGATGGTTTTGAAGGCTTCAAGAGAATTCACCGGCAAATACCTTCTAATGTGGAATGGGGTCTTCCGTTTAATGTATTTCTCGATGAGGCGTCAAAAAAATATTTGAGCTCTTATCATGAAAAGGAAAAGGTAGAAGATCTCGAGTGTGCTACATGGGCAGCGAGATATTCTACCGATACTGAATATACAGACGCATACTCAAAAAAATATTTTGTTGGCATTGTCAAAGTTGAATACACAGATCACTTACGTGCAGTCAATCTGGATACCCGCGAGGTGGAAGATCATCCTCTACCAGATAACCTCATGTCATTTTCATTTTCACCGCTTGCCTTTTATGATGATCATACTGTGGTATTTCGAGGTGCACAGAATACGATTGTTTTTTATGATTTAATCTCGCATCAAGTTGCCAGGAGATTGGGAAAAAAGTCAGAGAATTTAGGACAATTATTTAATGGAACTCAAAAGATAATTTTCTCACCAGGAGGCGACACGTTGTTTACCGTAACGAATCAACGAATCATTCAAGGATGGAATTTAAAGAACGGGGAGCGTTTGTTTCGTCAGGAAATAAACATGAAGGGTTTCTATCAGGAAAATGCCTTGGATTATCAGAAAGGGTATCTAACCTTATTCAGCCAGGCACCTAATATTAGTTTTTTAGCAGCCATCCATGTTAAAACCGGCTTTGCTAAAATGATTGCATATACGGATACTGCATTCCGCCAGTCACATGCACAGTTTGTAGCCATCGCGCACAAGGCAAAAGGATTTCCAACCAAAGTGAGTCTATCACCCGATGGCACTCAGCTGTTGCTTGTTCGAATGAACATACCATCGAATAATGTGTGCGAAGTATATGTGGATTTATGGAACATGAAGACGTTAACACTGATTTCATCCGTACCTGTTCCGGATTTGTCATTTACAGAGTGGACGGTTTCATGGAAGGAAAACATGCTGGCTATATGGGACACTAATGCCACCAACGCAGCGGAACAGAAAAAAATGATTGCAGCATTCGGAGAAAATTCACTTGGTGGGGCGAATACCTATCCGGGTATCAAAATACTAAACTTTGTAACTGGAAAATTTCAGGAGCTTAATCTTGATAAACTCAAAATAGTTCGCGCAGGCCAGGTGCGTTTTGCTAATAAGAACGAAATCTGGTTGAGGGATGATTTTAAAAGTAAACTTCATCGTGTGACCCTTGACACTAAGAAAATAGTGACCACTGTTAATGTGAATGGTGGAGATCTGGTAGGTTCGGTAGGTGATTTTTACTCTGCTTCCGATTCTACCCTTTTCTATTCATTAATACCGGATAGTTTTAGCCCTGCTACCGAAGTAGGTAAATTTTCATTTACTAAAAATCAGAAATTAGCCCAATCCTCAACAGCAGGAGTGGAGATCATGTGTATGAGCGAACCTCATAAAAGTGGTGTGATTGCCATTGGGTTGAGCGATCAATCCATCAGTATGCGTGATACGAAAACCCTGGAAGAGAAATACAGGATCGTGCAGGATGAAGTAGGTAATTATATTTTCATCACACCCGATAATTATTACATGGCCAACCGTGCATCCGCCAGGGCACTTTATTTCAACTGGAATTATAAATCTTTCGCGTTGAGTCAGTTTGATGCGTGGTTTAACAGACCTGATAAAGTGCTAAAAGCAACCGGCTTTATGGATCAGGAACAATTGGATTTATTAGAGAAAGCCTATAAAAAAAGAGCACGACAAGTAGGTGAACAGAATTTAACAACGACCATATTTCAATCGATGCCTACGCTCAAAATAAAAAATACACATGAACTTCCACTACAGGTAAATCAGGATTTTGTTAACCTCGAGATGGAAGCGACTTCAGAAACCAGCTTGCTTCAATCGTGGCAACTGTTGGTTAACGGTGTTCCCTTTTTTGAAAACCCCGGAAGGAAGATAGAGCAGAAAAATTCATTTACCGAAAAAATTAAACTGCCGTTGCTGGTAGGAGAGAATAAGATTAAAATCACCAGCCTCAATGTGAAGGGCGTAGAGTCCCTGCCAGATGAAATCACAATATCCAGATTAGGTGCTGAAGAAAAACCAAATCTATACCTGGCCACGGTGGCGATCAACCGCTACCAAAACGAATCATTTAATTTGAAGTATGCGGTGAAAGATGCACGCGATATCATTCGTTCTTTTTCTACTTCTGATCAATTTGGCCAGGTGTTCATCGATTCTGTTTTCAATGATCAGGTGAACCTGGAAAACGTAAAAAAACTGAAACAGAAACTTTCGGCAGCGCGACCTCAAGATGTAGTGATCTTATTTTTTGCGGGTCATGGCATGTTGGATGAGAATTTTGATTTTCGTTTTGCTGCGTGGAATGTAGATATGAACCGTCCGTCTGAAACTGGAATGTTGTATGATGATCTGGAGAAAATTTTGGATGGAATACCATGCCGCAATAAGCTGATGTTGGTGGATGCGTGCCATTCTGGACAAGTAGATAAAGATGAGATCAGAGCTACAGCAGAGGAACTGGTTAGTAAGCAACAAGCCGAAGGCAGGGTGATTAAAAAATCATTCAATGCCATTCAGCAAAATGTATTTAAGGCAGGCATGATCGACCGGAGAGGATTCGAATTAATGCAGGAGATATTTTATGGCTTAGGATCAACTACCGGCTCCCAGGTAGTGGTGGCCACGGCAGGAGATAGCTATGCACAGGAATCAGCGCAATGGAATAATGGTGTGTTCACGTATGCGTTGTTGAATGGATTGCAATCCGGTGAGGCTGATTTGAATCGTGATCAGAAAGTTTCTACAGATGAACTGGTGAATTACCTGCGTGATACTGTAAAAGGATTAACCGATGGCAATCAAGTGCCACGCTTCAGAGAGGAGAACCTGGACAATCACTTTGTGGTTTGGGATTATAAAAAGTAGTAAGCGAGTTTTATTTATTAAAAAAATTCATCGTCCTCTCAGATCCAATGGTGCAAAATGATTTCACCATTTCTTCAGTTTTGTCCATGATGGGTGGTAGCTCTTCAAATTCTTTAGGAGTGAAATTACTCAGTACAAAATCGACCTGCTGCCCTTTGCCAAATTCGTTGCCAATACCAAATCGCAAGCGTGCGTAATCCTGACTTCCCAAAAGTTGTTCCATGTTTTTAAGTCCGTTGTGCCCGGCAGCGCTTCCTTTGGTGCGCATACGTAAGGTGCCAAAAGGCAGCGCGAGATCATCGACAATCACCAACAGATTTTCTTTTGGGATCTTCAACTCCTGCAACCAGTAGGCAACGGCTTTGCCACTGAGGTTCATGAAGGTGTTGGGCTTGATCAGATGTATTTGCTTTCCTTTAAATTTTAATTCGGCTCTGTCGGCAAGACGTTGTGTCGTAAAATCGATTTTGTGGTTGTCGGCAATACGGTCGAGCACAAGGAAGCCAATGTTGTGTCGCGTGAGTTCATACTCCGGTCCGATGTTTCCAAGCCCTGCGATTAAATACTTCATGAGGAATACTTCTTCGATTCAAAGAAACAAAAAATCCCGCTTTATGGGCGGGACTTTTTGTATTGGGAAAGTGAAATTACTTTTTCTTTTCGTCCTTTTTAGGAGCTTCTGCTTTCTTAGCGTCAGCGGCCGGAGCGGCAGCTGGTGCAGCACCTGCGGCCGGAGCAGCGGCAGCCGTTTCTTCAGCCAACTTAGCAGCGCGAGGAACTTCAACTACTGCTATAGAGGCTTGCTTAGGATCAAGGAATTCAAGATTTTCAGCTTTCACATCACTCACTTTTACAGAGTGATGGAAATCAAGTGCAGAACAATCTACATCTACGTGATCAGGCATATCTTTTGGGAATGCAAATACTTTCAAGGTTGCACGCTTGCGCACCAAAGCGCCACCTTTTGCAACACCGGGAGACTGGCCTACCAAACGTACAGGTATTTCCATTTTGATTTTGCGGTCTTCGTTGATGCGAAGAAAATCTACGTGAAGAATAATTTCACTGATTGGGTGAAACTGGGCTTCCTGTAAAATGGCCTGGAACTCTTCGCCCTCAATATTCAAATGCACAAAATGTGCTTCGTTGGTATAGATAAGGTCGCGGAATAAAATTACTGGCGAATAAAAATGTATTTGCTCACCGGCTCCGTATAACACGCATGGCACATTTCCTTCTTGTCGGGTCTTCTGGGCGTCCGACTTGCCGAGATTTGCTCTTCGATACCCTATAATCTCGATGGTTTTCATAATTGTGATTGGTTAATTTATTATTAGTTGTTTATAAACGAATGAATAATGAGCTGATCGACTCGTGATCATGAATCTTGCGAATGGCTTTTGCAAACAAATCCGAAACTGTCAATACTTTAATCTTAGGGGTAACGAATTTCAAAGGAATGGTGTCTGATACCACCAATTCTTCTAATACAGAATTATTAATATTCTCGTAGGCATTACCGGAAAGTACAGGATGCGTACAGATGGCACGTACGGTGTTTGCGCCATTCTCCTTTAGCAAAGCGGCAGCTTTGCAAATGGTACCGGCTGTATCGACCAGGTCATCTACCAAAACCACATCCTTTCCTTCCACCTCACCAATCAAGCGCATGCTTTCGATTTTATTGGCTTCCTTTCGGTATTTATCGCAGACAGCCAGGTCAGCTGCAAAGAATTTGGCAAAGCTTCTGGCTCGTTTGATGCCACCCACATCCGGAGTAGCAAACATGATATTATTCAAACCCAACGACTTCAGGTAGGGTACGAAAATATAATTACCATCCAGGTGATCTACCGGTATATCAAAAAAACCCTGGATCTGATCAGCATGTAAATCACAGGTCATGATCCTGTTAGCCCCGGCAGCAGAAAGCAGGTTGGCAATCAACTTGGCAGCGATGGCAACTCTGGGTTTGTCTTTTCTATCCTGACGAGCATAGCCGAAATAGGGAATAATTACATTGACATTCAGGGCGCTGGCTCTCTTTGCTGCATCAATCATGAGCAAGAGTTCCATGAAATTGTCGGCAGGGGCAAACGTGGATTGCACAATAAATACATCGTGGCCACGTACCGAATCACCAATGATCGGTGACATTTCTCCATCGCTGAATTGCTGATAATTAACCATACCCAGTGGTTCGCCATAAGCATGAGCGATTTTTTCCGCCAAATAGGTAGTAGCGCGTCCGGAAAAGATTTTTACTGCCATGCTTTCTTCTTTAAAAATGAAATCCCGGTTTTTAAACCGGGATTTTGTTGCCCGACCAGGGCTCGAACCTGGACTTTCTTGAATCAAAATCAAGCGTGTTGCCAGTTACACCATCGGGCAATCAACAACCCCTTAAAAAAGGGTTCGCAAAGGTAGAATTATTTTTTAAAAGCAAAACCCGATTTTCACCGATTTTGAAGGAAAAATCACTTTGATGTGATTATAGGTCATCTTTAACCTGGGCTGTATTGCCCTCGGTGAAGCCTTCAGCCATAAATCGGTATTTGTCCAAAATGGAAATTACCGCGTTTCGAAGATGGCGCTCATTATTGAAGTTGATGCCTCCATATAAAGTAGTCGCATAACCTTGCCAGATAGATCTGTTTTGACGTCTGTCAAAGAATTGTATTAATAAAGTGCCTGTTTTCAGGTCCAATTTCCGCGAATCATATTCTATATCTTCCTTTTGAGATTTTACCCATTCTTCAATTTCAGGTTGATCATAACCATTAAACCGCAGGCTATCGCCATACATTTTAAAACCTATAATCAGATGTGGACGGTTGTCCGTCTGCTTATAACCCAGAAACTTCATGCGTGAAATGATGGATTTTTCAATCACGGCATTCACCATAGTGGTGTCTTCTACACCTACTGGTCGCATAATTTCAAAGGTTCTATACTTTTTAAAATTTCCCTTGTAGCTATAGTCGTACTCTACAGGAAGTTCCTTGTAACCAAGGCAGGAGGAAAGAAACACGACAATTAAAGCCAAAAAGTATATTATTTTCATAGGCATATAGTAATCGATTGAAAAGGTAGATTAAAATAGATTTAGAAGCAAGACGGGATAAAAACCAAAAGGGTTGCCGCGTGTAAAAAATGAAACTCCCAACACTTTCCCTTAAATTCGGCTCTCATTTTGAATTATGCCAACATACAACGAAACCATAGGAGCCCGGTATCACATCTATAATAGCCTGTTTCTTCAATTACCATATCAGAATATTTTTCGCACCGGCACACTCTTGCCTTTGCTGCAACAGCATTGTGAAACCGGTTTTGAAGAAGGTAAATCGGCTACCGAAATTCTGAAACAGTTTTTTCAGGATTTCACCCCAGGCACCAACCAAAGTGAACAGTTTGATCTTCTTTTCAACTTTATACAATACATAGAAAGGCAGGTCGCTCTTTTTGATTCTATTGAAGACTCCGCCTTTGAACAGATTAATGATCTCAACGGAAAGGGCACCATTTCTTCTTTGTTGCTGCACGCCAAATTTGAACACAAAGAAGAGTTGCTGCTACAACATCTTGAAGAGTTTAGCTTGCGGCCGGTGCTCACGGCTCACCCTACGCAGTTTTATCCCGGTCATGTGCTGGGCATTCTTACAGACCTTGAAAAATCAATCCGTGCCCATGAGTTGGGGCATATTAATTTACTACTTCAACAACTGGGCAAAACGGGATTCATTAACGAAACAAAGCCAACGCCCTATGATGAGGCCGTAACACTGTGCTGGTATTTGGAAAATGTTTTCTACCACGCCATTCCTGAAATTATTGAAAAATTTGCTGCTGGTTTGGATATCCCAATTTCACAATGGAAAAATAATCGATTGATGGTGATTGGATTTTGGCCCGGTGGCGATCGCGATGGAAATCCATTTGTCACCAGCGAGATCACGGTAAAAGTGGCAGCGCGCCTTCAGGAATCTATTTTGAAATGTTACTACCGTGATGTGCGTATCCTGCGCAGACGACTAACATTTAAAGGTGTCGATAAAATCATGATCGACATTGAGCGGAAAATTTATAGTTGGGTATTCGGCACCGTGAAGGGATACGATCATGTTGATGAATTCCTGAATGATCTTAATGCAGCAAGAAAACTTCTGGTGAGTGATCATGGCGGCTTATTTTTGGATCTGCTCGATTCCTTCATATTAAAAGTGAAGCAATTCGGATTTTATTTTGCCAGCCTGGACATCCGGCAAGATAGTCGCAAACATGATTATGTTTGGACTCAGATATTGAATGAATTATCGCAACATGGCAAGTCCATTTCAGGTGACGATTTTCAAAAATTATCAATTCAGGACCAAATAGAATATTTATTAAACCTGAATGTATATCTGGATGGTTTGACCACCGAAGATGCGTTAGTTCACGAAACGATAAATAGTATCAAGGCGATTGCTTCCATACAAAAGAGCAACGGTAAAACGGGAAGTCATCGCTATGTAATCAGCAACTGTCAGAGTTCATTGCATATCATTGAAGTATATGCATTGGCAAAACTTCTTATTGGAACTTCCGAAGGTCTTGAATTGGATGTTGTTCCTTTGTTTGAAACCATCGATGACTTGGCGCATGCTCCTTCCATTATGGAGCAACTTTACCAGATAGAAGAGTATAGGAAGCATCTGCAGCGAAGAAACAATCATCAAACCATCATGCTTGGCTTTTCGGATGGCACAAAAGATGGCGGTTATCTGCGGGCCAACTGGTCAATTTTCAGGGCGAAAGAAAATCTTACCAGCGTTTCGCGCAAGCATGATTTGAAAGCCATATTTTTTGATGGAAGAGGAGGACCTCCGGCACGAGGCGGTGGCAACACCCACGACTTTTATTCTTCATTGGGCAATACGATCGAACACGAAGAAGTTCAGATTACGGTGCAGGGTCAAACCATCAGTTCCAACTTTGGCAAGGTGGCATCGTGCAAGTTTAACCTCGAGC
Source organism: Cytophagales bacterium (assembly GCA_031416795.1). Taxonomy (GTDB): domain Bacteria; phylum Bacteroidota; class Bacteroidia; order Cytophagales; family Cyclobacteriaceae; genus ELB16-189. The sequence goes on from JANOUH010000079.1 coordinate 17,914, forward strand.
AACTTTTATCGGCTGGTCTTGAAGGCGCAGTGTTCGAGCGTCCGGAAAATCAAATGTCGGCTGAGGATAAGAAACTACTAGATACGTTAGCCGAGGCAGGCTATGAAGCGTATCTCGGTTTGAAACATCATGCGAAGTTTGTTCCCTACTTAGAAAAAGTAACTCCACTCTCTTACTTTGGTGATGCCAATATTGGTTCGCGTCCAGTAAAACGCAATGGTGCCGATGGGTTGAAATTTGAAGACTTACGGGCAATTCCATTTGTTGGGTCATGGGCTATGATGAAGCAAAATATCCCAGGCTTTTATGGAGTAGGTAGCGCGATTAAAAAGTTAGAAGATCAGGGTGAAGGACAAAAACTGAAAGAATTATATAAGCACTCATTGTTCTTCCGCACACTGTTGGGCAACAGTATGATGTCGCTTACTAAAACCTATTATAACGCAACCACCTACCTGGCCAATGATCCTGAGTTCGGTGAGTTTTGGAAGAAAATGTTTGCAGAGTATAATCTGTCAAGAGAAGAAACATTAAATGTTTCCGGCTTAAACGGTTTGATGGAAAATAATCCTAACATTCGCGACTCCGTGCGCTTGCGCGAACGCATTGTGTTGCCATTGATTGCCATTCAGCAATTTGCCTTGATGAACATCCGAAATCTTACGGAAGAAAATAAGATGTACGAGATGCGTTATCGCAAACTGATTATTCGCTCCATGTTTGGAATTATCAATGCAGCCCGTAACTCTGCTTAGAGCAACAGAAACGAAACAGGATTTATGCGGAAGCATAGGTAACGATAAACCGTTACGGTGTCACACTTTTTTTAATCCATGGCGTGCAGTTAATTGGTATCATGAAGATTTGCTTGTCTCAGCTAAGCAAATAACAGAAGAGATTTTCTAAATCCCTGTGGAGAGCCGCACATCATATAATTATCAGCCTGCCTGTATAAAACATAACGGGGATATTAATTTATTTTATTTATCTTAACCAATGTGAGTGTGCTGACGTATCTATCAGAATTAATTTTTGATAAGTGAAAGTGATCAGCATTCCTGGTTCAAAGAATTGATTTCAACCAAAATTTAACCTCTCGCCTTATGATTGAATTCAGAAAAGTTTTTTCTATTCTTTTCGGTATTGTCTTGCTGGTAAGTTGTAGTAAGCCAGAGGTAGATGACGAAACTAAATATAGCGGAGTACTTTTTACGGATAACATAAGAACAACTGAGGCGCGCACTCCGGAAGAGGAGTTGGCAGGATTTAAAATTCCTGAAGGATTTGAAATACAGTTATTCGCCTCCGAGCCAGACATTCAAAAACCGGTTAACATCTCCTTCGATGCGAAGGGCCGCATGTGGGTAACACAATCTTTTGATTATCCACTTCCTGCTCCAGGAAAAGCCACCGACCGCATCTCGATCTTAGAAGACACCAATGGAGATGGCAAGGCAGATAAATTCACACACTTCAATGACACACTGGATATTCCGGTTGGTGTTTATCCTATGAATGATGGGGCCATTTCATTCAGTATTCCCTATGTCTATAAATTCACCGATGCCAACGGTGATGGAAAAGCAGATGGAAGCAACAACATGTTCGGCCCATTTGGATACTCCGATACACATGGCATGGTGAGCAATTTTATCAGAGGCTATGATGGCTGGATTCATGCGTGCCATGGCTTCACAAACCTATCGGTAATAGCGGGGGCTGATGGCGACTCGATCAGAATGATTTCCGGAAATACATTCCGCTTCAAGATCGATGGCAGTCGTGTAGAGCAAACTACATTTGGTCAGGTAAATCCGTTTGGACTCGCTTACGATGAGAACGGCTATATCTATTCTACAGACAGCCACAGCTCACCCTTATATCAGCTGATCAACGGTGGAGATTATCCACACTTCGGCAAAGTTGAAATCATGGCATTCGGTCCAGATATGAAATCGCTGGACAAAGAAGCTACTGCCTTGTGCGGCATAGCGTATTATGCAGACACAAAATTTCCGGTAGAACATCAGCGCAACTTATACATCGGTGATGCATTGTATTCACGGGTTCATCGCTATTCATATGTCAATAATGGATCAACACCGATTGGCAAAGCGGAAGTCGATTTAGTAAAGAGTGAAGATCCGTGGTTCAGACCCGTGAATGTAAAACTTGGGCCCGATGGAGCCATTTATATTGCTGACTTCTACAATAGTGTTATTGGTCATTATGAAGTGCCACTTGGTCACCCCAAACGTGATAAGAGCCGTGGCAGAATCTGGCGCATCACCTATAAAGGACAACATCACGATCGCAAAGATTTATCTGCGGCAAACATAGATGAATTGTTGGCTGCATTGGATCATGATAATCTACCAAATCGCCTGGCGGCAACGGATCAATTAACCGACCGCATAGGTGCCAAAGCAGTTGAACCCGTTACGACTATGCTTGCCAAAAAAGAAACCACAGCACGGCAATATGTTCATGGCTTGTGGGTGCTGCAACGTTTACAGGCAATGGCTCCCGATTTGATTCAGCGCTCCGCCTCACATTCCAATGAGCTGATAAGACTTCATACCATGAGAATCCTTGCCGAAGAGAAACCGGATCATGAAAAAGTTTATCCTATTGTTTCTGCGGGTCTCAAAGACAAAGATCCACATGTGCAACGGGCCGCAGTTGAATTACTGTTGAAGTATCCATCGATGAATGCTGTTGAATCGGTGCTGGCTGTTCTTCACAACACTCCGGTTTCAGATACACATCTTACGTATACAGCACGCTTATGCCTGCGCAATCTTTTAAGACAAGAAGCGGTGATCAAACAAGTGGTAGCGAAGCCATGGACTCCTGAAGAAATTGTTTTCATTGAAGGAACGCTGGTGGATGTCTATTCACCAGAAGCGGGAATATTCCTTGCGAAAAACGTAAAACAAAATCCGTTGCCGAAAGAAAAAATGCCGTTAGCCTATCAGCAAATAGCGAGGTTCGTGCCCGAGAAGGATGTGGATGGTGTGATCAGCAATGTGAAGGAAAGCTATGCCAGTGATATTGATCTGGCTGCTTCTGTTTTCAAAGGAATCAGGCAAGGGATAGCACAACGTGGAGGAAAGGAAAGTGCTGTGTTGCAACAATGGGGTGCTTCGATTGCCGAAGGCATATTGAAGAAATATCCTTCCGGATCAGGTAGTGAGGAACACGTAATCATACCCCAGCGAGAGGGCGCTGATCTCGCAGGAGATTTCAAAGTGAAATCATTGGTGCCCGCACTGAGTGCTTTTCTGAAAAGAAAATCCGTAGATCATGTGGATGTTAAGACTTCCGCATTAACTGCTTTGTTGAAAATATTGCCCGATCAAGGTGCTGCGATGGCGGGTTCATTACTACTAAGTGATTCCACACCGCTGGATTTCAAAAAAAGAATTGCTGCTGCGATGGACAAAGTACCCGGGCCTGCAGTGAACAACGTATTGGCGCAAGTAAAAAATGCTCCGCCCGATTTGCAGTCGGCTGTGGCAGTCACGTTAGCAAGCTCCGCTGAGGGAAAGAAAATTCTTTTTGACAAGATCCGTAAAGGTGAATTGCAAGCGCGCATTCTTGTTGATCCACGTGTGGAAGAAAGAATGATGTTGAACATGACACCCGGTGAACAAAAAGAGTTTGACAACTTCACGGCTAACCTGGCCGAGGTTAATAAAGAAAGAGATGCGTTAATAGAAGCGAGGCTAACATCATTCAGTACCTTCAAGCCATCCACCATTCAGGTTGATTCAGGACAACAGATTTTTAACCGGTACTGCAACGCATGTCATAAAAGAATTGATGTTCCATCCATTGGCCCGCAACTCACGGGCATGGGAGCCAAGGGCGCTGCTGCATTTGCCGAAAAAATAATTGACCCGAATAGAAACATCTCCGAAGCGTTTCGCAACTACACGATCAGGATGAAGAATGGAAAAGTTCTTTCCGGAATCTTTAGAAGAGAAGAGGGTGCCGTACTGGTGTTTGCCGACCTATCAGGAAAAGAATTTATGGTGCCGAAAAAAGACATCGCGGAGAAGAAGATATCCAGGTTCACCATTATGCCTGATTCGTTTGGAGAAACCATTTCTGAAAAGGAATTCAACTTGCTTCTTGCCTACCTGTTAAATTCGTAATGAAAGAATTGTTTGGAGATTAAAAAAATGCTGCCATGAAACGTACTGCTGTTGTGTTGCTCGTGTTAAGTTTTATTTCGAATCAGACTATTGGCCAAACGCCAGGCCATGAAGTGAAGTTTAAAAAGTATCACCTGTGGGATGAATTTTATTCAGAGGGTGCCACCGTAGCCGATGTAAATAAAGATGGCAAGATGGATATCCTTGCCGGTGCCCGTTGGTTTGAAGCACCTACGTGGAAAGCGCACGACATTTGGAAGCACAAGAAATTTGATTACACAAAAGGATATAGCGACTCCTTCTTGAATTATGCCATGGACGTAAACGAAGATGGCTGGCAGGACCTCATCTATTTTGATTTTCCCGGCAAGGAAGTGTATTGGTTGGAAAACCCACAGGGACAAGAAGTGCTGTGGAAAAGATACCTGATCGACTCGATTGCGTCCAACGAATCACCGATGCATGTGGATATTAATGGTGATGGAAAAAAAGATTTGGTGTTTGGAAACGAAAAACTGAAACAGATGGCCTGGTTCAGTGCCAGTGTGAAAAATAAAAAAGTAACGTGGATGCGAACCTCTATCAGCGAGAAAAACTCCAATGGAATTGGATTGTTTTCACACGGCCTTGGCTGGGGCGATATCAATGGCGATGGAATAAACGATGTCATGATCATCGGTGGTTGGTGGGAGGCACCTAAGGATATGAAGAGCTCGCCCTGGGTGTTTCACGAAGCAACGTTGGGCAAACCCTGCTCACAAATGCTAACGTATGATTTTGATCATGACGGAGACAACGATGTGGTATCCGGCTCAGCCCATGACTTTGGTTTGTGGTGGCATGAGCAGGAAGTGGATAAAAATGGAAGCAGAACATTCAAGCCCCATAACATTGATACTACATTTTCTGAATTGCACAGTGTGGTGTTAGAGGATATCAATCAGGATGGGTTACCGGATTTAGTTACCGGCAAACGTTTTTTCTCACATCAGGGCAGAGGGCCAGGCGGCATGGGCCCAGCCGTGCTCTATTGGTTCGAGTTGTTAAAAGATGGAAAGCAAAAGCCAGTGTGGATACGCCATGAGATCGACAACACATCCGGTGTAGGCATTCAATTTGTCACGCACGACATGAATCAGGATGGCAAACCAGACATCGTGATATCAAATAAAAACGGGGTGTTTTATTTTGAACAAGTAAAATAGAATTCAAAAGTATTAGGTTCCAGGCTCATCATCAAAGAGCCGTAGCCTCGGTGCATTTTGAAGCTGACTAAAAAGTATTTTGGTGAAAATCTGCTCGAAAGATTATTCTGCTCTGCGAAATTCTAAGTGTTCTCTGTGCACTCTGCGGTTAAATTTTTTACCTCAGAGTGCACAGAGGAAATACATACAAAGATTCGCAAAGGACTTTAGACAGATTGCCGTAAGCACGGTACATCCTAGTATCGTGAAGGTTTTAACGATGCGTCAATTCATAGCTACCACAACACTAGAAAGTAACCTGAACGGTTTTTTCTTCTTTGTTGCGTAAGATTTTTACAGGCACCTGCTGACCTTTCTCAAACTTACCGAGTGCATCCATATAGCTCTGCATATCTTTAATGGTATGATCACCAATTTGTATGATGATATCTCCCGTAAGGATGCCGGCTTTCTGAGCAGGTCTTCCTTCGGTAACACCGTCTACAAGCAAGCCAGCGGCATCAGAGGTGTAGCTTGGCATAACTCCCATCGTCACTTTAAATGAGCGTGACGAACTCATCGATTTATTTTTGGTAGTGAGGAAGGCAAGCTTGGGTTGATCATCTAATTTTTCAATCACCGATATCACCAACTCCAATACTTCTTTCTCTCCTTCATAATTTATTTTATCCCAGTCATCGGAAGGTTTGTGATAATCGCTGTGCGAGCCGGTGAAGAAATGCATCACCGGAATATTTTTCAGATAGAAGGAAGTGTGATCGGATGGTCCTATTCCCGCAGAGTCTGTTTTTACGGCTAGTGTTGTATTGGTGTTCTTAAACAACGTTTCCCACACCGGGCTTGTGCCCGAGCCACTCACCGAAAGACTTTTTGTGGTTGGATTCAATCGGCCAATCATATCCATGTTGATCATATAATTCACGTTGCTGAGTTCAAGTGTTGGCTTTTCGGTAAAATACTTTGAGCCAAACAATCCAAGCTCTTCACCACTAAAACAGATGAACAGGAAATTGCTGTTCTCTTTTACATTGTTGCTTTTGAAATAGCGTGCAAGTTCCAGCACTCCGGCAACACCCGAAGCATTGTCATCGGCACCGTTGTGAATTTTTCCCTGCGGATTGGCATCCAGCGAACTTCCATTTTCTCCTAACCCCAAATGATCGAAGTGGGCTCCGATGATAATCGTTTTGTCTGCCTTGTTATCTAAGAATGCCACCACGTTGTGAGCTGTGCCTTCTGCTCCGGTTCCATGAGTTCCTCCTTTAAAGGCAAAGGCTTGCTCAAAGGAACTGGCATCACCCATAGGAGTAAGTTTCAGTTTCTTGAATTCTTTTTGAATGTAGTCCATGGCCAGGCGCTCGCCTTCCGATCCGGTTTGGCGGCCCTGCAGCTTATCGTCTGCCAGATACTGAATGTGTTTCTTAATGTTCTTGTCCTCAATTTTCTGGGCCACTCCGGGGCTGCAGGCAAACAATACGAACAGAATCAGGCAAACGCTAATGGATTTCATCATGATCTCGTTAATAAGCTGCAAAGTAAAAGGTTAAATGGTTAGCAGGATGCCCGCCCACGTAGTTTTTTTGACGATGTACCCGTAAAACTCTATTTTTGATCTCTTAAATCAATCATATGATGGGACCCAAAATTGTATTGCTCACCGATTTTTCTCCATTGTCTAAAGTGGCGATGAATTTTGCCGTGAAGATGGCGGCTAACCTGAACGCTGAGTTTACCATTCTCAACATAGTAAGATTGGAAGGTATACCCAGAGCCAATCTTAAACTCCGTCAGATTGAAAAAAATATTGCTGAGATATCGGAAGAGGAGGGAGCAAATTTGGTAAAAGAAATCAAATCCAATATTAAAGGTAATTACACCATTGACTATAAAGCTATCCGCGCACGCACGGTGGCGGAAATGGTGCGCAAGTACATCGATAAAAATCAAACCAACATGGTAGTGATGGGCTTGCAGGGGGCTTCGGCCTTGAAGAAGGCAAGACTGGGAGGCACTACCGTTTCAGTCATTGATGAATGCAAAGTACCCGTGATGGCCATTCCTGAATTGGCCAAGTATAGAAACATGGAGCACATCGTCTATGCTTCTGATTTGAAAAATGTACAAAAGGAACTCGACATCATTGTAGAGTTTGCCAGAATATTTGGTTCCAGTGTGCACATGATCCACGTGGCCCCGGTAATGGATAAGAAACTGGAAGCCGCCAAAAATACCGTTACCGAGATCATCACTAAAATGGGTTATGATAAACTCGACTTCCAATTGATTTTGGATGATGATATCACCACCGCCATTGATGGATACATCAAAAAAACCAAAGCCGATTTGCTCACCACGTTTACCCATAAGCTTAGCCTGGAAGAAAAACTCTTTGGAAGAAGTGTTACGCGTAAGTTGGCTTATCAGGGCACGATTCCATTGCTGGCGGTGAAGAGAAAATAATGATAATCATCTTTAACCCATGGTCCATGGTCTGTATCCTTACAGACCATCATTCATAATCAATACAGTCAGCGTTTTGTAAGAACACAAACCCTGGCTAAAGTAAAATGAAGAAGCCTCGATGATGTCGGGGCTTTTTTTGTGTTATAGGAATCTGATTGATAAAATCATTTATGTAAGGTTTTGTTGTTTTGAATTGGTTTTTACCATTTTTTTTTTTTTCACTTTTATCAAAGTTGGCAAAACGTACTATTGTGGTTTAATCATGGAAATAAAATTAGGTATAGCAGAGGATCACCTCATATTTAGAAATGCCATAACATCGCTAATCAATTCAGAAATTGACCTTCGGGTAGAGTTGCAAGCCGAAAATGGAAAAGACTTGCTTGAAAAACTAAAAGAGGTGGCTGTTGATATTATACTCATGGATATTAGAATGCCGGAGATGGACGGCATGGAAGCCTCCTTGCTGGTAAAAGAGCACTTTCCTCAAATAAAGATCATCATTCTGTCTCAGTATAATCTGGAGGAGAACATCGTGAATTTATATAAGCACGGTGTTAAAAGTTTTATTGGAAAAGACGACAACCCAACTGAGCTCATTAAAGCCATACGCACCGTTTTTAATGGTGGATTTTATATGACAGATCGTGTAGGCGAGATAATACAAAGACACCTTAGCGCAGCACCGCCTGTTGCAGGTATGACTATTTTGACGAAAGAAGAAAAAACCTTACTCACCGCACTTTGCAAGGGGCATAGCAGCACTGAAATAGGAGATATGATTTTCAAAAGCCCACGCACGGTAGAGAAGCATAGAGAAGAACTTTACAGGAAATTTGGTGTATCCTCCAAGGAAGAACTGATCCTCCTTACTTCTAAACAAGGGTTGATCTAATCAGATGATAAAAAAATATAGTAGATCTACGATCCAAGATCACGTAGATCTACGATTGATTAAAGTAAGAAATGCCCATACGTTTGTTGTGAAGCAAAGAAAAATTGGGTGTAAGTTTATAAGTAAGATCTTAACCAATTATGAAAAAAATTACAACAGTTATTCTTTTCTTTAGCGTGTTTATTGTTTTTCAATCTGCCTTAGGACAAATAGTTGGAGCTATAAAAGAAACAGAAATTCAGATTCTGGCTGGTCCTTCAATATCTTTTCTGAGAGGTAATTTAGAAGTGGATAATAATTTTCAAAATGAAAGAAAACCTAAATACGGATATTCAATTGGAATTGGTTTTAATCGGAGGTTGATTAAGGATTTTAGCATTAGTTATGGACTGATTTTTGAAAAAAAAGGCGGGGTGAGTCATAGTGTAACAACTTATTTTGATCAGGTTGATCAATCATTAAAACAAGGAACAATTGAGTATGAATACAATTATGAATATTTCACAATACCGGTGCAAATATTCCATAGGATAGGTAAAACGAATAAATTCTCTTTTGGAATAGGCCCTTACTTGAGTTACTTGAAAAGACAAATTAGAGTGCGAAGGTCATTATTCCCTCCAGGAAATATTTCATACGATGATGAAACAGACGCTAATACAATGTTTGATTTTGGAATCATGGCATCCGTATCGTTTAAAGTGCCAATTAATTCCAAGAATTTCTTTTCGATTCAAATAGCTAATACTTTGGGACTTCTTAATATAAGGCCAAATCTATACCAAGGCCAGGTAATGAAAACAAACAACACATCACTATTAATTGGATTAATCAATAAAAGATAAAGTATGACTAAACTACTATTATTTGCCATTGTACTACTTGGGATTTCTATTTCAATTTATGCACAACCTCCTGTGATTTCACCAACACCGGGAAATAATACTGTATGCCCTGGGGAAAAAATAACTTATCAACTTCAGATTGGTGGTAACTTTAGTAGCTGCGGCTCTTATTCATGGACCGTTTCTAATGGTTCTTTCAGCTCAGTATCATCAGTTACGTCCAAGACATCTACTTCAAATGAGGTTGATGTCTATTGGAATGATGTAGCCGGAAATGGAACACTAACAGTTTCATCAACTTGTGCTGAGGGCGTCATGACAAAATCTTCATCTTATGCCATCAAGTCATTGAAGGATCGAAATCCTGAAAATCTAAGGACTGGCATACCAAACAATTACTGTGGTGTTAATACAGTTAGTGTATTCGTTAATGAAATGATATTAGAGAATACAGGTGGAGCTACAGGCATATCACAACAATATGCAGATGGCTATGAATGGAGCTTACCTGCGGGTTGGAAATCGAATGGAGTTTCAGGCACAGTCACATCTTCAGCACCATTCATTAGTATAACACCAGATAATGGTTGCGTGGGCGGTAGCCTTTCTGTTAAGGCTTATATGAATTGTAACTCAGGTAAAAAATATAGTTCATTGGCTTCTATTTCCCTAGATAGGCCATCAACAAGTATAACAATAACGCCACAAGCTGGATATGCCGGACCTGGCTGTGGAGCCGTGCAGAATGTTACATTTACTGTTAATCACTCGCTAACCTGTGTTGATCCTAATATCGGATATACTTGGGTTTTCCCAGAGGGCTGGGGTGCTGGGTTGACAAAACCGTTTAATACAAGTTCAAATTCGATTACAATCACGCCAAGCGGTGGAGAAAAGGATGGTGGTGATATTAATGTAACTGTCCATCTTACTTGTACCATATCCCCGCCATTGGGCGCAACCAAAAAGCTGGTATTTAATAAACCTTTAATTTCTATTTCTCAACCCATTTGTGATGATGGTACAACAGTTAGCCTAACTAATGTTGCACCCTCAGTGAATGTTAATTGGTCTGTATCAAGTAATATGTATGTTTTTTCGGGGCAAGGAACTTCGTCAGCTGTTATGAAAGCCGTTTCTGTTGGCTCATTAGGTAATGGAACCATAAGTGCTTTGGTGAATTGCCCTAATACAACGGTTGACCCTAAAACGGTATGGGTGGGGCGTCCAAGTCAACCCGGGGCTATTACAGGTGAGATAAGGCCATCTATAGGGGGTATTTATAACTATGTTTCTTCTCCACCATCAGTGGGAGCCGCCTACTATGATTGGCTTATGCCTTATTATGGTAACCCTGTTTGGAGTTGGTATGGCGGTACGGTGAGCGGACCGATCAATACACTTACACCTAATTTTATAGCAGGAAGCAGTTCTGGTTATGTGCAGGCTATCGCCTGGAACGCGGTTGTGGTCCAAGTGGTGCCAGCAGGTTGAGGGTAACACCAGTGTCTGGAGGCGGAGGTGGCCAACAGCAAAAAATTCAGGTATATCCTAACCCCGCTCAAAAAGAGTTAACCATTGAAGATGTATTTTTATCTGATGGTGAAGTGAGTAGCTTATCTGCAGATGGTATACTGGAAGATTTTTCGATTTCGCTTTTCAATTCTCAAAACCAAAAAGTAAAATCAGGTAAGAGTACTAAAGGGAAGCTGATTCTAGATGTACAGGATCTACCTAACGGATTTTACTACCTCCATGTACAAAAAGGGGATGAACTAATCGTTGAACAAATACAGATAAAGAAATAAGGCAGTTAATACTCTTCGCAACTTATTAAAACCATCTTCCTTAAAACAGAAGGTGGTTTCTCTTTTGACTTAAAGCCTCTGTTTTTTTAAAGCGAACTTTTGACCTTTAAAAGTATGTACATTGAAAGAAAAAGTACATCTGATTTGATAATGATATAAAAGTAGAATTTTATTCGTTTTAGGGTTTTTAGTTTTATTTGGCTAATCTTCAATATCAAAAGCAATGCTATGAAAAATATAAGTTTCACCTGTATTTCGCTCCTCCTTATTTTTGGGGTTTCTTGCAATGAGGATTCGGTAGTACCACTTTTCTTTCAATGGACACCCTCCAAATTATCTAAGTATGGCTCCATTTTCTACTCCTTTGCTACGTAAGCCCACGATAAACTACATCTTTTTTGGCAACAATAATTCTAGTTTGTTGACAGGGTGTTCAGGTATTTTGATGAGTACATCACGGAGCCACTCAAAAGGATTGATGTGATTCATTTTGCACG
>JANOUH010000080.1:0-18933 GCA_031416795.1 Cytophagales bacterium
GGAAATTGGTACGTCCATAGGTTGCCTGATTTGTGATGGATCAGTACCTTGTGATTAAACAGGAAGAGCCGTGTGAGGGGAGACTCTCAAGCACGGTTCCGTGAGAACCTGAGGGTGAAACTCCCTTGGGTGACTCGACTGGCAGCAAGCACTCGGACGATATGAGAACAACGATAATACTAGGACTATTAATTTGTATTGGTTGCGGTGGACAGAAGAGAACCGAGAATAAGGACTTTGTAGAGTTACGGGACTCTTTCCTAGCGGAGTCTCCCGCCTCGGGGACTCCGCGCAAAGTGAAAAATAAAATTGTATAAATAACAATGTGTTTTAAAAGGATAATATATGGAGTGAGCACCATCATTCAATCAGGTTTTCAGATGATGCGGAGTCCCCGAAGCGGGAGACTCCGCTTGGAAGGAAAATCAATATCATAAAACAAAACGCGGAGTCCCGAGGCGGAGACTCCACTTGGAAAGAGTCCTGAGGCGGAGACTCCACTTGGAAAGAAGAGGAGATTCCACTTGGAAGAAAAATTGTAACATCGGGTGATGACTAAAATCTATTTTATAAAACTAAACGTGGAGTCCCGAGGCGGAGACTCCACTTGGAAAGAATTATTAAATTGTGACTAGGGTAGAAGAGGAGATTCCAGCCAGCCATGTTAATTGCTATCGGTCACACGGTTGCTCTTGAATTTGCTACTATCGCTGCTGCCAACAATTATTGGAAAAAATAGCTATAGGCATCAAGTAATTTTTTATTGGAAAATCGCGTGAGCTACTTTGCGTAACAATTTGATGCCGCTGTCATGGCTCATTTATAATTTCCAGATACAAATTCCTGAGTTGTCGCTTTGGGAAAGATCTTCATGTACGATAATTTGTAGGTAATCGTCTTTCTTTTAAGCATTTCTGAATGTTCACCGTCAATCAGATCAGGTGAGTTTGCGGCCATGGAAAAATCGACAGACGATCCATCCGGTTCGATGTGCTTGTAGATAAAGGCTTCGCCTGCGGATAGCGTACTGAGCTCACCTACGATGGGATACTTATCGGTAACATGATAACTCAATGAGACTTCAATAAAATCACGGTTGGTGCCAGGCCAATCTTTGAGAATGGCCACGCGTGCATAGTTATCTTTTCGTTCCACGACTTTTACTTTAAGCTGACCCGTAAAAAAGGACTTACTTGATTTTGTGATCACACAAGAAACAGAATAGATGCCCTCCAGTTTATTGAAGCTCCCGGTCTCCTTTCCAAAGTAGCGGTGCATCAGGTCTTCAAAATCGACCTCTTGGTAATGCGGTTTTTTAAAAATGGATTTTGATTTAGTTTGAGCAATTACTCCCTGTGCAAAAAGAAACAAACACAGGAAGAGGAGGGATTGGGTTTTCATAGCACTACTTTTAGACTCTTTTAAAATTAGTTAAAAAGTAGTATTTAGATGAATACTTAGAAAGGGTTTTTCAGTAAATCGTTCGAGTTTAAATGATGTATTTGGTGGTAGTTATGCCATCTTTTGAAATTCGCATGAATCGGCCACAGATTCACAGATTACTGGATTCAAGAAAATCAATATGTGAATCAGTGGCGATATTTTCAGATCTCCCAATAACTTCCTCCCAATAGCAACTGCTCCAGATTTCCCACACCTTTGGTTTCCACTTCGTGTTGGATCTGCTCTACCACGCGATCATCATAAGAAGTACGGCTATCCAGGTTTTGCAAAATACCCATCGGGCGCGGTAGTGTTTCAGAATATGTCATGTTGGCTAATATGAATGCCAGCGTGGAGTCTTTCTCATTGTGTACCAACACATCGTTAATGCTATGGCCCCCTTCAGTTAACCCGACTATCCTGGGTGTAAAGCCATCCATAATAATTCCTTTTTCTTTATTCTTACCAAAAACAAGCGGCTTACCATGTTCCAACCACACGGTATGATCCTCGCGTGATTCGGCATTGGTATATAAATCAAATGCACCATCATTGAATATGCGGCAGTTGGTGTAAATCTCTACAAAAGAAAAACCTTTGTGCTGATGGGCTTTCAACAAAAGTTGTTGCAATTGAGCGCGGTCTTTGTCGTGACCACGCGCTACAAAAGTAGCGCTGGCACCTAATGCTAATGCCACCGGATTGAATGGATCATCCAATGCTCCAAGCGGGGAAGACTTGGTAATCTGTCCGCGGTGCGAAGTAGGAGAGTACTGGCCCTTGGTAAGACTGTACACTTCATTGTTAAACATCAACACATTCATGTCCACATTTCTGCGGCATGCATGGATGAAGTGGTTTCCACCGATACTCATGTTGTCACCATCACCGGTTACAACCCAAACACTTAAGTCGGGGCGCGCAATTTTCAATCCGCTGGCGATTGGCAATGCTCTTCCGTGAATGCCATGAAAGCCATACGTATCGATGTAATAGGGAAAGCGTCCTGAGCATCCGATGCCCGAGATGAATACAATTTTTTCTTTTGGTATTCCCAACTCAGGCATCAGGCGTTGAGCCGGTGATAGCACCGAGATGGCTCCGCAACCAGCACACCAGCGCACATCCACATCTGGTTTAAAATCCTTGGAGGTCGTGTGAATATCTCCCGTGTGAGGTTTTTCTATAATTTGATCTATGATCGTTTTCATGCTATTAATTCTTGTATTTTATTGCCTACTGTCAATTGCCTATTTATCAACCGTAGCTTTAGCGAAGGTTGATTGCCTTTTTATTCCTCATAGATCAACCGGTATATCTTGCTTCGATCTATTGGCTTCCCAGTTTTTCAAGTTCTCCAGCGACAGCAATACAGAAAGTTTTTCTTCCAGTTCCACTGCCTTGAATGGTTTGCCCTGCACCTTATTGATACCGATCACTGGCTTCAGGTATTTAGCTTGAATTAAATTCTTCAGCTGACCTAAGTTCAATTCAGGAATCACCACACGATCAAACTTGTGAAGCACCTCGCCCAGGTTTTTAGGGAATGGATTGAGGTAGCGCAAATGAGCGTGAGAGATTTTGTGGCCTTGTGACTGCATCTTTTCAACAGCAATCTTGGCGGCACCATAAGTACTTCCCCAACTCAGCAATAGTAAATCACCTTCTTGTTCGCCTACTACATCGAGTTCCGGAATATCATTCGCGATGTTATCCACTTTCTTCTGCCGCAATTCAACCATCTTCTGGTGGTTCATCGGATCGGTGCTTACCACACCACTACCATCTTCTTTTTCCAATCCGCCAATGCGATGTTCCATACCTTGCATGCCGGGTATTGCCCATTGACGAGCTAATGTGGCGGGGTTGCGCAAGTAAGGCTTAAACGTAGATGCATCTTGTGCAAACTGAGGAGCGATCTCTGGCAACTTGTCGATCTCAGGAATGCGCCACGGTTCTGATGCTTGTCCTATATACCCATCGGTTAACAACATCACAGGCGTCATATACTTTAATGCGATGCGAGCTGCTTCCAGTGTCATATCAAAACAATCAGTAGAACTTGCCGCTGCCAATACAGGCAAAGGAGCTTCACCATGTCTTCCATACATGGCTTGCATCAAATCACTTTGCTCAGTTTTGGTAGGCAAACCGGTGGATGGGCCTGCGCGTTGCACATCCACAATGATTAATGGCAACTCGGTCATGATCGCTAAACCAATCGCTTCTGTTTTCAATGAAAGCCCAGGACCACTCGTTGTTGTTACGGCTAAGCTTCCGCCAAAGGCTGCACCGATAGCGCTGGTGATACCGGCAATTTCATCTTCGGCCTGTAAATGTTTTACACCGTATTTTTTATAACCGGAAATAGCATGAAGAATATCCGTGGCCGGAGTGATGGGATAGGAGCCAAGGAAAAGAGGAAGGTGTGCTTTGGTGGCTGCCACCACAAGTCCTAATGCTACGGCCTGGTTGCCTGTAATACTGCGATACTTGCCAGGAGCTAGATCTGATTTATCAATGATGTATTGTTTTCTGAAATCGGGATTCTTCTCGGCAAAATTCCATCCGCCTTGAAGCGCATGCACGTTGGCCAGAATCACATCCTCTTTGCCTTTGAATTTTTTGTTGATCCAGGTAACGGTTGGCTCTAGCGGACGATTGAAGAGCCAGTATGTAACACCTAATGCGAAAATATTTTTGGTGCGATGAATCAGCTTGGAAGGAACGTCTACTTCAATGAATGCCTTCTTCAGTTCTTTCGACATATCCATGCCAAAGACCTGGTATTTTGCAAGGCTTCCATCTTCCAATGGATTTTTTGCATACCCGGCCAGTTTTAAACTCCGGTCATCAAAGCCTTCCGTGTTTACAATGATCATACCTTGCTCCCGCAAATTGGCCATGTTGACTTTTAACGAAGCCGCGTTCATCGCCACCAGCACGTCTACAAAGTCACCGGTGGTGTGTATGTTCTTCGATCCGAAGTGAACCTGAAATGCGCTGACGCCATAAAGTGTTCCCTCTGGAGCGCGTATCTCGGAAGGATAATCTGGAAAAGTATTTACTTCATTGCCGGCAAAGCCAGAGGTATCAGAAAATTGAGTTCCCACTAACTGCATTCCATCTCCGGAGTCACCAGCAAAACGCACAGTTACTTCTTCCAGGTGTTCAATAAGTTTATTCATGGCGCTGTATATTAAATTTCAGTAGTATAAGATTCCGAAATTTCAAGGTTTCAATCCATGACCAAAGTCATGTCTTTGGATGATTATTTAGAGGAAATGGAGGTGACTTTTGAATGAAATAATTTTTTATTACCTAAATTGACATCCAACATTATCCTTATTAAAAAATGAAATTAAGACTGTTATTACTGTGCGCAGGGTCATTATTGATGATGCCAGCGCACGCACAAAAAATGGATGAGCTTGACAAAAGCCCGATGGACATGGTTTATTATCCTGATAATTTTGCCCACGATCGAAAATTTGCACCCAAGTTGATTGGTGACATGCCAGCGATGGTAAGGGTTACCTACAGTCGCCCACCAAAAAAGGGACGTGAGGTATTTGGGAAACTGATTCCCTATAATGAAGTGTGGAGAACGGGTGCGAATGAAGCAGCAGAAATTAAATTCTATCAGGATGTGACTATACAAGGGAAAGCAGTGAAGGCAGGCACGTATTCACTTTTCACAGTCCCAAACGCAAACGAGTGGACCATCATTTTAAATACCGATCTGGATGTTTGGGGAGCGTATAGCTACAATCAAACAAAAGATGCTTTACGCGTTAATGTGCCGGTCAAGAAAAGCGATGCAGTGATCGAAGACTTTTCCATCAAGTTTAAAAAAGGAAAAGATAAGGAGGCCATCATGATGCTGGGGTGGGATGCCACCCTGGTAGAAATACCCATTACTTTTTAGATCAATCCATTATAATCAAAAACCAAAATCAAGCGTTCTGCCATTCAGACGCTTGATTTTAAATCAATTTCCCGCTTCAATTCCAATCCCATCAATAAGATAAGGTTTCGTTTTTTCGAAGCGAAATTTGAATGTGCCAATGAGTCCTTCACCATTGTTGAGCACCATCTCCAGATTTTCATCTTTTGATTTTATAGACATGATTGGACTGCCGCCAAAATCTTCATGAAGGCGTGCAAACATCTTGGCTTTCGCCTCCAGTTTGTCTTCTTCCTTCATTTCTTCTTTTGACGTGGATGGACACATTACCATTGTCATTGGACTGCACTTTCATGGTTTGCTGTTTATCAATCAGTGCTTGTGTATAGTTTTCCTTGATAAACTTGATCCATTGTTGTTTGTCATCGAGACCAATGACGCGATGCATTTCACGGGCACGTTTTTCCATGGTTGCAGACTCCTGTGCAAATGCTGCTTGATTGAGGATCAGGAATACAAATAAGATATATATCGATTTCATGTTAAAGGGGTTAAGATGATCTCTAGATGGATGACATCCAAAGATAGTTGAAAATCAGAGCCTGAAATATCCCGATAATTTACATTCAGGCTTTACCCTCAAAGTACATGTCTGTGATCTATGTTACACAGGCATATGATAGTAATCAGCATATATGGCAGTTACTTTGGGGAATCCTTATGGAGCCATTCCCGGAGCTTCCGTTTCCTATTCCATAACAACCAGTATGGTTATGTTTGGAATTAACTACACGTTGAAATAGACAATCAGCAAAACAATATTCTCTGGCTTCTGCTTCGCGCTATTCGGAGTATGGGCCAGTCCTTATAAGTGTTGCCATACGTATTTTTCTAAAGCAAACTTAAAATTGGTACACGACTGCATTGATATTCATGCCGGCTCCCACAGAAGCAAAGACAACTTTGTCGCCTTTATTGATGATCTGATCTTTTAATTTCCCCCGAATAATAAAGTCGAGCAGGGTAGGGATAGTTGCTACTGAACTGTTTCCAAGCCATGATATGATCATGGGCATGACAGCGTGGTTTTTAAATTCGAGGCCGTATAATTTGAATAGACGGCTAACAATCGCCTCATCCATTTTTTCATTGGCCTGATGAATCAATATCTTATTGATTTCGGAGAGATGTACGTTTGCTTTATCGAGCGCAGTTTTAACCACATGTGGCACGTGACTTAGCGCAAATTCATAGAGTCTGCGTCCATTCATTTTAATAAAAATGTTTTTGTCTTTGCTTTGGGGATCGTAAGAGTGATCCATGTTGAGCAATAAAGCATGTTCACTGGCGTGGGTCTGTGTCTTGTGTGATAATATTCCTTCGTGTCCCTCCCGACCTTCTAAAATTACGGCACCGGCACCATCGGCATAGATCATGGAGTCGCGATCGTGCGGATCAATTACTCTTGATAATGTTTCGGCACCAATCACCATGCAACGTTTTGCATCGCCCGATTGAATATAATAGTTGGCTTGAATCACTCCTTCCAACCAACCAGGGCATCCAAAGGGAATATCATAGGCGACACAATCCGCATTTTTTATCTGCAATAAATATTTTATCCGTGATGCCAGTGAGGGCACAATGTCCACCCGGTTGCTGTTGTGTGCCACATCACCAAAGTTATGAGCGACAATAATGTAATCGAGCGACTCTTTATCAATCCTTGAATTTTGAAGTGTAATTTGAGCTGCTAAAAATCCCAGGTCAGAAGCTTTTTGTTCTGGCTTGGCATAGCAACGCTCTTCAATGCCCGTGATGTCTTTAAATTTTTCAATGATACTGGCTGTATCTTTTTTGATGGGTGATCCATCTTTTTCAAAAAAAGTGTGAGATAGAAAATCACTGTTCTTTATTTTTATTTCCGGAACATAACTTCCGGTTGCTACAATTACTGATTGAATAGAAGGGGCGGCCATAACTGGAGGTGCGATTAATTTGTCTTTAGGTTTAGACGCTTCCAAGATAGTAGCAACATCTGCGAAGCACAATAATTTTGACTAATTACTTTTATTAATTAACGATCGTAAGGTTGAATGTTTTGAGTAAAATTTTGAACGTATTCCCTGATTCAACAATGTTATTTTAAATCAAACAAACTACTGCGATGGGTGTTAGAACAGGCAAGATTTTTTACTCTCCTGAAGTGGTTAGATAAGTAGTTTAATAAATAGGAATGTTAAAGGCTGGCTGAAAAGCCGGGCTTTTTTTTCACCCCAGGATTGAAAGCATGATATGTAAAACCCATCCGATATATTCATCTGTGATTAAAGTCATAGTTTCTTACATGTTGCATTATTTACCTTAGTAAGAAAATAAAAAAAACAACATTATGAAAACCCAAACCACCCGCATTCCACCGAGGTATGGGCTAATCAGTCTTATCCTAAGTTCAGTATTGTTTTGGTTAGGGGTTATTATAATTCTATTGAAGAATCGACCTGATATAAAGAATTGCATCCTCGAAACATTAAACAACTTCTAATTAATTGTGGTCTCCCGGCAAAACATCATTTTTATTTCAATGCCCATTTCGTCTATATAGATATTTAACAATCTGTTAATCAGATAATTAATTAGTTTATTTAAACTTTAAGAATAATTTCCTGGTTAATTTCGCGTCCAAACTATTTTATGTTTGAATCTTTAGTTTTAGATTGTTTCAAAATTCAGCTCATTATCAATGAATTATAAGTGTTGACTCCCCTAAAACAACTTAGCATGAAAACTTCTACTACTCGCATTCCACCCAACTATGTACTTATTGTCATAATCGTCACTTCGGTGCTTTTTTGGCTGGGGGTTGTTAAAGTATTATTTGGACAGCAGATTAAGGATTTGATTTTTTCTGTTCTCTCATCAATTCTGTAATACTTTTTTCAATGAATTGATTTGGATTACCTTAGTAAAGTCCAGCACTGATTTTCCATAGTCTTTTTTAGCGCAATGAATCATGGCTATTCCGACTTCCTTCAACGTGCTTACGTGGCCTGGTAACGCTTTTCGAAGAATGAGATACGACCACCTCAGGAATGCATACATCTTCAATGTGTTTTTCAAACCTGATGCAGGCTGCATGTAACCGGGTCTTAACGCATACACTTTCTTAAAAGGTAATTTCATCAGATCATTTTCCGTTTTACCTTTTGCGCGTGCCCACATTACCTTTCCTTGTTCGGTGCTATCTGTAGCGGCACCAGAGACATAGCAAAAAGTCATGTCAGGGTTTAATTGCGAGAGCTGTGAATTTTTATTCTTTATGGTTCATCAAATTCTCAGATGTTCTTTTCGTGTAACCTTTATGATTTTATCCAGTATTCCGTGCAACGGTTAATCTTTTGTTCAGTCTTTTGGCTTGTTGATACAATAAAGAAATTTCCATGTTGAAGCACTACCTCTTACTCATCTACCGCAATATAATACGAAGCAAAAGCTATTTCTTCATCAATTTGATAGGTCTCTCGGCCGGCCTCGTATGCACGCTATTAATTTATCTATGGGTAAGGGACGAATTGCGTATGGATAAATTTCATGAAAAGGAGACACGACTTTTTCAGGTAATGGAATTTCAAAAATATGCCGATGAGATTATGACCACCACATCTACACCGGGTATACTGGCTGAAACACTTAAAGAGGAAATCCCTGAAATTGAGTATGCCGCCACCACCACCTGGATCAGTCCTTTTACGCTTTCGATTGCCGACCATAACGTAAAGGCAAACGGATATTACGTAGGTTCTGATTACTTTAATATTTTCTCATTCAACCTTTTGCAGGGAAATGCGGATCAGGTATTAAAAGACAAGCTCTCTATTGTTATCTCGCGCGATCTTGCAATCAAATTATTTGGTACGGATGAAGGGGTAATAGGCAAAACCGTGGAGTTTCAGCATACCGAATCTTTTCAGGTGAGTGGTATATTTGCCGCCACACCTTCCAACTCATCCTATCAGTTTGATTTTGTCTTATCCTTTGAGCGATTTAAAGATGATAATGAATGGGTAACAGAGTGGGGGAACAATGGTCCTTCCAGTTTTGTGATTTTACGTGAAGGAAGTGATGCTACCGCAGTTACTGATAAAATCAAGGATTTTATTAAACCAAGGAATGAGGAATCCAATGTGACACTTTTCCTGAAGCCATTTTCAGAGCGCTACCTGTATGGTCGTTATGAAAACGGTAAACCTGCCGGTGGCCGGATTGAATACGTGCAGTTGTTTTCCATTATTGCCATTTTCATTCTCATCATCGCGTGCATCAACTTCATGAACCTTTCCACTGCCCGCGCATCACGCAAAGCAAAGGAGGTAGGGATTAAAAAATCACTGGGAGCACAACGGCAATCGCTTATCTTTCAATACATCAGTGAGTCGCTGGTGACTTCATTTATGGCTTTGATTCTGGCTATGTTCCTGGTGTGGTTATTCCTTCCTCAGTTTAATGTAATCACGGAGAAGAGGATTTCTATTTCACTCCAGGATGGAGAATTATTTGGTTGGTTTATCATGATTACTTTACTCACTGGCTTACTGGCTGGCAGTTATCCTGCATTCTACCTATCAGGCTTCAAGCCTGCTGCTGTATTGAAAGGAGAAGTGAAAGGTTCGTTGGGAGAACTTTGGGCCCGAAAGGGATTGGTCGTATTTCAATTTTTCTTATCCGTTATTTTGATTGTCTCGGTCATCGTGATTTACAAACAAATTGATTTTGTTCAGTCCAAAAACTTAGGATACACCAAGGAGCACTTGATTCAAATTCCGATTGAAGGAAAAGTAGAGAAGAATGTGAAAACGTTCATCAATGAAATTAAGAAGATACCGGGTGTGGTACGTGTTTCCAGTATGGGACACAGTATGTTGGGGCAAAATAGCAATACCAGCGGTCTTGAATGGGAAGGAAAAAATAAGGAGGATGATATTTTGTTTGAGAATATCAGTTCGGATTATAACTTAATTGAGACTCTCGGTATACAATTGAAGGAAGGTCGTGCCTTTTCTGAAGAGTTTGGAGCGGATACGACTAAGATCATTTTCAATGAAGCTGGCATCCGCGTGATGAACCTGAAGGATCCGATTGGCAAAACGATCAAACTTTGGGACCAATATGATCTTGAAATCATCGGAGTAGTGAAAGACTTCAACTTTCAATCGATGCACGAAGTAGTTAGCCCGGTGTTCTTTAGGTTGTCACCTAAAAATGTTTGGAAACTGGTAATTCGCTTAGAGGGCGGAAAGGAAAAGGAGACACTAGCAGCGTTAAATGATTTTTATACGGACTATAATCCTGGATTTACATTCGATTATAAATTTCAGGATCAGGAATATGCGAAGATGTATGCCTCCGAGCAACGCGTGGCTACTTTATCGGCATACTTTGCCAGCATGGCTGTATTGATTTCATGTCTTGGATTATTTGGCTTAGCCACATTCACCGCAGAACGCAGGCTGAAAGAAATTGGAATCCGTAAAGCATTGGGTTCCTCTTCTACCAGTATTGTCATGTTGCTATCTGGTGATTTCACCAAGATGGTTTTGGTTTCTGTTTTCATTGGCATTCCAACAAGCTATTGGTTGTTGAGTAAGTGGTTGGAGCGTTTTGCCTTTCATATCGAATTGAACAGCTGGTATTTTATTGCCGCAGGACTTATTGCTCTTATTATCGCCTGGGTTACCGTGGCGTATCAGGCCATCAAAGCGGCTCATGTGAATCCTGTAAAGTGCCTGCGAACGGAATAGTAGTACAATGTGGATTCCTTAGAAATAGTTTCAGTTGTAATTATCTCATTTAAGAGGTAAACTGTCATCTAATTTCTATGCTATGAACAACCGGTTTGCTTTTGTGTGGCTCCTGTTAGCCTCACTTTCTTCTTTGGGACAATCCGTTCCAAAATCTCAGTATCAGGAACTTCAATATCGGCTCATCGGCCCATTCAGGGCGAGTCGCACAGTGGGTGCTGTAGGCGTTCCCACTCAGCCCAATGTATTTTACATGGGTGTGAATAACGGGGGCGTATGGAAAACAGATGATTATGGTCGCACATGGAAACCTATTTTTGATAGCGCGCCCACGGGTTCGGTAGGCGATGTGGCGGTATCTCCATCGCATCCCAACGTAATTTATGTTGGAACAGGTGAAGGTCTTCATCGCCCTGATCTCGGAGTTGGTGATGGCATGTTTAAATCAACAGATGGTGGAAAAAACTGGCAACACATTGGGTTGAATGATGTGCAGCAAATTGGTCGGGTAGTAGTTCATCCAACCAATCCGGATGTCGTCATTGCTGCAGGACTTGGTCATCCATACGGAGCCAATGGAATGCGTGGTGTGTTTCGCACACGTGATGGTGGAAAAACGTGGGATAAAGTTTTATACATCAATCATAACACGGGAGCCATTCAAGTTGAACTTGATCCAACCAATCCTGAAATCATTTTTGCTGATCTATGGGAGCATCAGGAAGGGCCTTGGGAAAATGCTTCTTTCTCAGGAACTAATAGTGGACTCTATAAATCAATGGATGGAGGCAACACCTGGAAGAAACTCACACAAGGCTTGCCCACCGGTGAACAAGGTCTTGGCAGAATTGGTTTTGGAATATCTCCGAGCGATCCGAAAAGAATGTATGCCACTGTTGATGCACGAGAGCACTCCGGACTTTTTAGAAGTGATGATGGTGGTGAAAATTGGAAACGAGTAAGTACGGATGGTAGAATTTATGGTCGTGGTAGTGACTTTGCAGAAGTACGCGTGCATCCAAAAAATCCGGATGTAGTTTATTCGGCCAATGTCGCTTCCTATCGTTCTGATGATGGGGGTTACACCTGGATATCATTCAAAGGCGCTCCGGGTGGTGATGACTATCATCGCATCTGGATCAATCCAATCAATCCAGACATCATGTTATTCGCTGCTGATCAGGGTGCAGTGGTTACTGTGAATGGTGGCAGAACGTGGAGTTCATGGTACAATCAACCTACCTCACAGTTATATCATGTGAGCACCGACAATCAATTTCCTTATTGGGTATATGGTGGCCAGCAGGAGAGTGGTGCTATCGGAACAGCGAGTCGTGGTGATGGCGGACAAATTTCATTCAGGGATTGGATGGGAGTTGGTGCTGATGAATATGCTTATGTGGCTCCCGATCCTAAAGATCACAACATCATTTATGGAGGAAGAGTAACGCGCTTCGATAAGAAAACAGGACAATCGCAAAATGTATCGCCTGAAGCATTGCGTTCGGGTAATTATAGAATGTTGCGCACGCTGCCTTTGATGTTTAATCCGGCTGATCCAACCATGTTACTCTTCGCAACCAATGTGTTATGGAAGACTACCAATGGTGGAAATCAATGGGAAATCATTAGCCCTGATCTCACACGCAAACAAACCGAGGTGCCTGCCAGTATTGGTGATTTTCGCACGGAGAGTTTAAACAACATGAAGCAGCGAGGTGTAATTTATGCCTTAGCACCATCACCACTGAAAAAGGAAATTATCTGGGCAGGAACAGACGATGGACTTGTGCATGTGACCATGGATGGTGGCAAAACATGGAATGATGTTACGCCATCCTCACTTAAATCATGGGATAAGATAACGCAGATTGATGCAGGCCACTTTGATGCAAACACGGCCTACATTTCTGTCAATGCTATTCGCAAAGACGATATGCTGCCGCATGTATTTAAGACTCATGATGGTGGAAAAACATGGAAAGAAATTACCAAAGGAATGCATGATGTTGGCCCTGTTAATGTAATTAGAGAAGACACCAGGCAATCCGGTTTACTTTTTTCAGGAACCGAACGTGAAGTTTATTTCTCAACAGATGATGGAGAAAATTGGCAATCGCTGCGCAACAATATGCCGGCTACTTCCGTGCGTGATCTGGTTATCCATGACGATGACTTAGTCGTTGGCACACATGGTCGATCCATTTGGATTCTGGATAATATCAGTCCATTGAGAAGTGTTGCAAAAATTAATGCACAGAAATCCTATCTCTTTCCTCCCATAGCAACTACGCGTGTGCGCTTCAATACGTTTGGCGATACGCCACTTCCACCTGAAGAACCGGCAGGACAAAATCCTCCAGATGGAGCCATACTGGATTATTATTTAAATCAGGCCGCAAGTGAGGTGCGTCTTGAAATTCTTTCGAAGAGTGGTGAAGTGATTCGTCAGTACAGCAGTAAAGATAAAGCGGAGCAAGTGGATTCACTTTTTCTGCAATACCCGATGTATTGGGTTCGTCCTCAAAAAAAGATTTCTACTGAAGCGGGTCACCATCGTTTTGTTTGGGACTTAAGATATGCTGAACCACAGGGAGCGCCACGTCAGCTTTCCATTGCAGCGGTATATAAAAATACTCCAACTGGTCCACAAGGTCCATTGGTACATCCTGGAACATATACGGTGCGCCTCACCGTTGATGGTGTTGTTACAGAACATCCGATCATAATTAAGCTAGATCCGCGGGCAACCCTTAGCGAAAGCGATTTGCAAGCACAGACGGACTACTCACTGGCTTGCTATAAGTCTTATCAGGAATTACAAACTATTCGTGAAGCGATTGATAACAAATTAGGTGACGCAAAAGCAAAGTGGGCAAAGGGTAAGAAAGAGCAGATGATCGCTTTGCGCGGATCCGGTGCCCCTGACAATCCGGATGTGATGTATGGAAGTATTGCTGAAGTGGCAGTAGCGCAGGAAACGATGGTAGGATTGCAGGATAAGTTTTTGCATCTCTTGGCTGTTCTTCAGAGTGCAGATGCAAAGCCAACAACTCAATTAGTACAGGCGGTGGATAAACTCAAAACACGAAAAGATGAAGTAGTTAATAGGTGGAAGGCTCTGAATAAATAAGTTGAACCAACCCGTATGAAGGATGTATGTTATTTCGAGCTGAGATGATATACATCTTTCAGTTCAAGGATTTTACCATTTTGATTTTTTATTTCCAGATCGTAGCGAAAATTCACTTTCGTGCCTGGCGGACATAAGTAATAGATTGACCAGATGTCCGGCTCACTCGTGCCGATGCAGCCGTGAGAATATGCTTTTCCAAGGCTTTTAGGGTTTGTCGTGCCGTGAATTATTTTTCCAAAACACATTCCGTTGATGGAGGGTTCAAGAGACGGAATGATTGGCATTTTAGTTCTCCTGCCGTCATCGCGGTTCGTTTCCACGTATTCTTCACCTGATTGTAAGTCAATGTATTTTGGCTTTCTGCGAACGTTTACAATTTCTCCTTTCCCAATCGGAGTGCGTAGATCCTCATCCCGTTGGTAAAGTTCCAGATAAGCTTCTGCATTTCTTCCAATCCTTACCGGACATGTTAATAACGTATCATGATCCTGAACTACCCGTAATCTGAATTCCGGAATGTTGAGGTCAATTCGGTTGGATTTTAATTTAAGGGTAATAGTCGCGATGGTTGTGCGATCAGGAATGATTAATCTATCGCCCTTATGAAGGATGATTTGCTTCGACTGATCATAAATAAAAACACCTTTCTTTTTTTGTGTATAGTAATCCAGGCTTCTGAGTGAATCAACTATCCACGGGTTGGCATTCACTAAAAGATATTCATTTAGTACTGACCTGGAATGAAAGGTAGTATCCGAAAGACTATCGATGAAGAAGAAATAATTTTTCATCAATACATTCCGTTTGACAACAGCATAAACGGGTTCTGGAATATTTTCTTCTTGAGATAAAACTACTACTGAATCAATGGCAACTGGTAACCCTGATGGAGGTTCTGTTTTGGTGCGCGAACACCCAAAGAACAGGATCAGCAAAACGTATAAGGCACATCCATTCACCAAAAATCGCCACATCACAGGTAGCTTGTTAATTACTATCACTACATGGTTAAGTTACGTTGATCAGCTTCAATTTCGAAGGATACACGTCATGATAATATGGATATAAATCATGATAATATAAGGACTATGGTCATTGATTAGTTGAACATTAAATTCTTATTTTATGAAGTGCTGATTTCTGTTATTACAGGATTTAAAAATAAGTATTATGAAAAAAATCCTCGTCCCTACCGATTATTCAGATTGCTCCGACAATGCGATTGATGTAGCAAAAGCGATTGCTTCTAAAAGTGGTGCAGCGCTATACCTGCTTCATTTGGAAGAAATTGTCCCGGAAGTTGCTCACGTATTGCATCAGACCGCAAGGGAGGAAAATCCTCATCATGTTGGCCATGCACGTCTTCAATTGCAACAGTTGGTTGATTCCATAGAGAAGGAAGGACTGAAAGTCAGAGCAGTCTTTGTTCCAAATGAAGGGAGAGAGGCCATCCAGAATTATATCAAGCCCTATGAGATTGATTTTATGGTAATGGGCTCGCATGGCGCTAAAGGTATTCGTGAGGCATTTATTGGTTCCAATACCCAAAAAGTAATTAAGAATTCTTCAGTGCCTATTCTGGTGGTTAAACGTCCGAACAAGAATTTCAATCCAAAGAAGATTCTTTTTGCATCCACATTCAGAGAGGATGTGAGCAAGCGTCTCCAGGAAGTTGTGGCTTTTGCCAAATTGTGGAATGCTGAATTGGATCTTGTTTTTTTAAACCTGCTCAGTCATTTGATCGAAGAGGATGAAGCTAAGCGAATCATGGCTAAGCAAATGGAGTCACCTCCCGGCATTACGTTTACGTTGAATATTAGCGAAACCAATGATGAAGAGTGGGGCATTAGCAAATTTGCAAGACTGGTTGAATCTGACTTGATAGCAGTTGTATACGATACCCATACAGGATTTAATCGTCTTTTTAATTCCAGTGTGGCTGAGAAACTAATCAATCATGAAGAAATACCGGTTCTTGTAATGACACATCTATAAGTTATGGAACATTCAACTAATAAATCCACATTCACTATAGCACGGGTTGCCTCTTTGATACTGCTGGCCGTAGTGGGTATAACCGCACTGTTGGGAGGTTCAGCCTTGATTATCGATCCATCTGGGCATTCGATGAGTATAAAGTTGGATGGTTTGGCAGGCACCATGTTCGATGACTATCGCGCACCTGGAGTCATTCTATTTTTAGCGATAGGCGGACTTAGTTCAGCCGTAGCTGTACTCATCGCGGGAAATTCTAAAAATTATCCAATCCTCGTTTTTTATCAGGGTGTTATTTTAACGGGTTGGATATTAGCTCAAATTTATATTTTGCAAGAAACACATTTTTTGCAGGCTGTATATGGCATCTTTGGTGTCATGTTGATGCTGCTGGGAAGTTACCTCATGATGAAAAAGAATCACCTTAAGGCCTTATACTAAACCATGTTTAAATATGACTTTATACAGCGCACTAAATTTTACGGTGTATGTACCCACACCATGAAGTGGCGTTTTATTTCCTTTGGCATCAGATCGATTACATCATGTAGTTCTCCCGCTGTTACGTAATCGGCTAATGTTTTCATTACCGCTTCAATGGCATCCGTAGCTTCACCAATACTCGAGAAATCGCGCCATGCAGAAATACCATCTTCTACCATTACCTCCTCGGCTAAGTCCTCAATCGTTTTGATGCGAACAAAGTTATGGTGCAGCCTCCAGCCTTCCACATACACAGATTTTATGGCCATCGGTAACTGCGATAGTAATTGAAGAGATTCTTCAATCGAAAGGCGATTGCGCAATGCTCTTAACACCGATCGTAATACACGGCCCGCGCGATCACGATTCCCTGCATCACCCAATCGGGTGGAAAGCTTATTTATAAATTCATTTCCTTTAGCTACATATTTTTCAAAGTTTGGTGTCATAATCGTAGTGTTTAAATTTGACAATTATAAGGGACTCTTACCTCACTGCGCAGACCGTTCTGCTTTGATTTAGATTTTCTGATTATGATATTTTACACGACATGAAAGTGTCACCACACCGTCACATCCGCCAACGTGGGTTCCATTTCAATTCATCCAGCACATCTTTCTGTAGTTCCTGATTCGTTTTCATCATGTAAAGATTTTGATTCTCTTTATTCTAACTCTTCGTCATTGACAAACTGATCCACGGGTTTGGTTAACCGTTTGTTTTTCTTTTCCTTCTGCTTCCGGATCTGATTTTCCAGATCAATGCATACATTTTCAGCAGCCATTTCATAGCTGGTCGCTTGCTCTTTGGCGAACAGATCGTTGCCAGGTATCATTAACTTGGCTTCAACAACGTATGAATTTTGTTCTTCACTTTTTTCCATCCTGAGCACGATATCACAGCGCATCATTTCAGGTAACAATTTTTCTAAATGTTTGAACTTTTTTTGGATAAACTCCTCTTTTTCAAGACTTACTTCTTTGTTTGGTGATTGAATGATGTAGTTCATAAAAATGGTGTTTAGTTTTTTCCTATCTCTTGCGGTTTCCTCTGATTAAATGTGAAACACTTACTTCAAAAATAAAATGATAATGGTCATGCTTTTTGGAAATATTAACATCATGATTTAGATCATCACGATTACTGACGTCTCTGATTACCCTTTTGATCAATAGTGATCATTTTAGTATTTTGTTTATTTAGTCACACCCATTTTGAAAAAGACTCTGATTTTGATCATTCCCAATGGCGATCACCGCATGGTGCAGGACATCACCATTCTGTTGCCCATCGTTCCACCTGCCTGATCGTTGGATTTAACCTGTCTGGCAATTCTTCTATGACGATATGAAGGAATCTCTCAAGGCAGTCACACAAAGGGTTTTCTTAAGAGCGAAGTGGAGTTTTTGATTTTGCCTTTTCTTAACGATTTAGCTTGGAAAAATTACTTGCACGCAAAGGCGCAAAGAACGCTAAGAGAATGATTTTCTTCTTAGCCTTTAATTACTCCTTAACGAATTTAATCCAGCGATCAAAGGCCTGATCTACTTTCTTCAAACATTCTTTGCTGAATGCTTCCAATACATCCGCTGCAATATTTGTTTTCATCATCGCGGATTCTTTTTCGATAAACTGATTTTGTAATTGAATTCGTTCTTCGTTGATGAGGGTTTTTCTTTTCTGATAATCTTTACAAATCCATTGATGAAGTTTCTCTGCACGCCACCACAGCGAATCATCGTTTTGCGAGGAAGGCGTTTTGAAATCGCTCAGCACATTCGTTCCAACATAGAAGGGAATATAGATCGATAAACAAGGATGGGCTGTGCCCGTAAGCCAAATAGTAGGAGGTAAGGTCGATCGGATTTCAGCCACCATACTACCGGTTGTGTTGCTGGGATTGAATAGGCTCGTGGCATGCATGCATACCGATCCTGTATTTGCCCGCGATGGTTTGAAATGAGTATCTTCTAGATTGTGTGTTTGTAAAATTTGAATACAATCAGCCGCTGTCAATTGACCAATGCGCTCACTTCCCATCGAAGTAGTACAGGCTTGTCGAGAAGCCGCACGCCCCAGGCGGGTATAAAACCAATCGCTATACGTGTTTTGAAAGCTAAAAGGAATACCTTCTTTCCACCAGCCTTTACTTTGAGCAAATAATTTGGCAT
>JANOUH010000081.1:0-2676 GCA_031416795.1 Cytophagales bacterium
ACGTGCTGGATGCAAGGCCTGGATAATTAACACTCTCCACATTAGGATGTTGTTCCAACCATTGCGCTAATGCCAGTGCATTATCCACCGAGCGCTGAACGCGAAGTGATAATGTTTCAAGTCCTTGCAAGAACAAGAATGAATTGAACGGACTAAGGGCCGATCCAAAGTCGCGAAGTCCCTCTACGCGTGCGCGGATGATGAAGGCAATGTTTGGTAATCCAAGAGGATTGTTGACACCAAAGACATCACCGAATTTCAATCCATGATATCCTTCGGATGGCTCAGAGAATTGAGGATACTTAGCGGTGTTCCAATTATAATTTCCACCATCAATGATCACACCACCAATGGAAGTGCCGTGACCACCAATCCACTTGGTGGCAGAAGCAACAACTACGTGAGCACCATGTTCTAACGGACGGAATAAATAACCACCTGCTCCGAACGTATTGTCAACAATCAAAGGCAAGTCATGTTTCTTCGCTAACGCAGCAATGGCTTCGAAATCAGGAATGTTGAAACCGGGATTTCCGATGGTTTCCAGGTACAATGCTTTGGTTTTTGAATCGATATGTTTTTCGAAGGCTTCTACAGAATCACCTTCCGCAAAACGCACATCGATGCCCAGTCTTTTGAAGGCAACTTTGAATTGATTGTATGTGCCACCATATAAGAATGAAGTGGAGACAAAGTTATCGCCAGCCTGAAGAATGTTATTCAGTGCGATGAACTGTGCTGCCTGGCCAGAACCAACAGCCAAAGCGGCAACGCCACCTTCTAAAGCTGCGATGCGCTTTTCAAACACATCGGTGGTTGGGTTCATGATGCGTGTGTAGATATTTCCAAACTCTTTTAAGGCAAAGAGATTGGCACCGTGCTCAGCATTTTTGAACACGAATGAAGTAGTCTGATAAATAGGCACAGCGCGTGAGCCGGTTGTAGGATCTGCTTCCTGGCCTGCATGTAATTGAAGAGTTTCGAAACGTAAGGTTGACATAATTGATAATGAGTTTTAGTGTTAAATAATATTTTAAAACCTGTTTTTGATAGAAGGGATAACGTAACCGTGGTCCAAGCTGCCTGTCACATGGCAGAACCATAGGTTAGTGTGTTGCTGGAAGCGATGCGCTTATCTTAACAACAACAATCAACAACAACACATACACGGCATGGCAGGTGTATAGCTTCGTTGAATGAATGATGAGATAATGATCTGTAAATTTTTGTCGAGAGAGGCTTTCAGTGTTTGAAGTTCTGATCGCTTTTGGCGGTTGAAATGTTGTGTTTTCATTTTAGTTTACCGGTTTATAGCTCTCCTTGGCACCTTGCCAGGAGCAGGATTTAGCACCTTTTTCCCCTACATGCCGGGGCTGGTTGCTAGCGCTTCAAAGAGCCTGTACTCTCCACGCTTCTTTATAAATCGGTTGAGCTAATGCCTTACCGACTATGATGACACAAACGTATAGCTGTTTGGTAGAGTTTCCAAATGCACGTCAAAAAATTTGTTAAAAAATATTTTTACTGACGGGTGTTAGTTTATAGATGAGTGATTTCATCATTGTGATACTGCCCTTAAAATGTTTCCAAATGATAGAAATAAAAGAACCTTTCGGCAACAGCCAGAGCTATAGCGAAAGGTTCAAAGGATTGGTTTTGATCTTAATCCTTAATAAGAAACCATTTCACCGCATTGTGGTGATAGATATCATCAATCACATTTTTAGGGAGTTTTAAACCAGAAAATTCACCATCCACTTCATCTACCGTCATTGATTGATCAGTTGCAAAATACTTCCAGTCGCTAAGCCAACGGTTATGCAGCTCGTTCTTTGATTCTTCGGGAACAGACGCAGACGATATTCCTGAGTCGGTAGCATAAATGAGGCGATCATGATATTTGATGATAAAGTTGCGCACTTTGTCCTTGTTGGTTTTCGACTGGTATTGCAGGTGTGAAATGCGTGCGGCCATATCCACCGCCATATTTGGAAATTTATCTAAACGCTTTGCCAGTGAATCAACATCATATTCTAAACTACCCAAATGAGCTCCAACAAATCGCATATCAGGATGACGTGCTAAGAAACGATCACGCGCATTGATCTGGTCTTCGTAGGATGGATATTCAGGATGAAGGAACATATGGTACTGCGGATTATTTTTAAAATAACTTTTGTCACCATTCACGGTCATCTGCTCAATGGGTAGCCAACAGTTTTTTGGTTCACCCAGGTGGCCCATCACAGTTTTATTTTGATCAATGATGAATTGGATAACGGGATCGAGCCTGGGATCATCCACCATAATGAATTTATCAGCAGAATCTTTATACACCATACCAATGTTCTTCCATAGTTTTATCCCCAGTGCTCCATGATCAAATGATGTCTTTAACTGAGCAATGGTTTTATCGGCCCATCCGGCCGAATCTAAATCGTTAAGTGTGAAAGCCGTTAGGTAATTTACTTGTTCAGGGAAAGCCTGGGTTTGATGTAAGGCATGCTTTTCCTGTTCTTCAATAGGAGGATAGGAAGGAACATCCACCATCACATCAAGTAATCTGAAATTATCTTCTTTTGCTAGCTCGGATAGAATGGTACTTTCAGCATGAAGATGCATGTGTGTGTCGATCTTCTTTATCTTTTGAAAATCACTTTCAGAATAATAATCTCC
>JANOUH010000082.1:0-1963 GCA_031416795.1 Cytophagales bacterium
GTTTTTCCTGCTTTAATACAACTATTTTTTTCCTCGGCTCAGCTACCAGTACTCCTTCATTTTACGTCTGACATACGTAACACTTCTTACCAGCTGATCTATACCTTCCACACCGTCTTCAATGCTGATCCATCCATTAAAACCAACGCGTTTCAGTTCTTTGAAAATGGCGTCATAATCGTTCAGCCCTTTTCCGATTTCCCCGTGGCTCAGGCGTTTGGCATAACCGGCAGCGCCACCTTCTTCTTTGCGCAAATCTTCAATGGTTCCTTCCTTCAAGTAGCGATCACTGGCGTGCATGGTCACTACCCGGTTCGATACCCGGTAAAGTAATTCAAGCGGATCTTCACCGGCTAAATAAGTATTGCTCGGATCATAGTTCACTCCAAAGTTCGGATGTTGTATTTGATCAACGAGCTTACAAAAGACATCCATCTTCTGTGCGAACTCAGGATACTCCCAGAAATCATCCTTATAATGATTTTCAAGAATGAGTGTTATTCCCCGCTCCTGTGCATAAGGCAAACAGGCTTCGATACACTCAGCGGCCAACGTAACACCCTCGTCTAAAGAAAGCACAGGCCTACGCTGCCCGGAGAGTACTCGGCAGTATGAACCGCCCAGTGTATGCGTCATATCAATCCATCGCTTTTGTTTGATGATTTCTTTATCACGAAAACTTTTATCGGGGTGAGTAAAATCGGGAGAGCAACACATCATGGGAATCACTTTACCATGATCTTCCACTTGTCTTCGAAACCGCAACCAGTTGGATTTGTTTTCCATTTCCAGAAAACCGGCATACCACTCCAATCCATCGATATCTAATTTAACTGCAAGTTCGATCCATTCAGAAACCATCATGGTTCCATCCTTGCACAAGGCATGCATAAAAGCTTTTGGAAAGGCAGCTAACTGAGGCATAAAAATGATTATGAATTTTTAGGAGGAATCGTTGTGGCGTCTTTGGGAGGATTGCGACCGATAAATGGATACTGTTCTAAATCAACCACCTGACCGCTGATTGGACCGCATTCGTCACTAAGCCAATAAACTGCTGCAGCTGCTATCTCTTCCGGAAATAAAATCCTCCCTGCGGGTGCAAACTCGTTTGGGATTTGTTTGTACCAATCATCCGACAATCCTTGTTCGCGTTTGCGTTGAATTTCTTTTTCCGTTAATACCCAACCTGGATTAATCTGATTAACACGCACACCATGCTCACGATGCAGTGTATCGCCAAGGTTTCGTGTCATGGTCATCAGTGCACCTTTAGATATACTATAGGGTAAAAGATTTGGTTCACCGCTATAGGCATTCACCGAACCAATGTTCAATACACATCCATGTGATTTAGTTAAATGAGGGAGTGCTGATTTGATCAATGCAAAGGGTGCGATCGCATTCACCTCCAATACCTGGCGAAAAAAATTCAGATCGGTCGTGTGAATATCCGAAGATGCCACCATGGCTGCATTATTCACAATGGCATCCAATCGTCCATAGGTTTTCAACGTCAGGTCAACAATACGTTGTACTGCACCTTCAGTTGAAATATCTTCAATGTAAAATACTGCTTTATCAGATCCGATTTCTTTTACAACAGCTTCCCCGAGATCTTGCTCCAGACCATGCACTACAACGCGTGCGCCTTCGGTAACACAACGCAACGCAATCGCTTTACCTATGCCGGTGGTGCTTCCTGTTACAATGATTACTTTATTAATAAGTCGCATGTTGGTAAAAGTTATTGAAACGCTCTATTGTGATGTAAACTTTGCATCCGCTATTTGTAATCACGAGTCTCATACTGATGACTGCCTACTGCCTACTTTTTCAAAATTCAAACTGGTTTAAGAACACTTTTTACTACTTCGCCTTTGTGCATTTTTTCAAAGGCTTCATGCCAATCGGTCACCGGCCACACGCCACCAATAATTGGTTTTACATCAAGCTGTCCGCT
>JANOUH010000083.1:0-9439 GCA_031416795.1 Cytophagales bacterium
GTAGTAGCGTAACCAACTTCGACTATTGACGGTGCGTACTTCGTCTCATGATATCCAGCACCACGAGGTGACACTGACACTGGTGGGTAGTAGCGTAACCAACTTCGACTAGTGACGCTGCGTACTTCTTCTAATGATATCCACCACGAGGTCTCCATACTCTTGCCGCCATTTGGCTGTTATCAGTTCTGGGCTCAGCATTTCAACGGTCATCCATTTTACTATTTGCTTGCGCATTTCTGAGGTGAAAGAAAAACACTAAGGTTTTGTTTTATGCCTTAGCTCGGTCTTCTGTTGTGCCTTATCCGGCCAATACACCTTGGCACCCCTGCCCCGCTTTGATATGTTACGTTTTAGCTCACCACTGATGGTGGGCTTAGGGCAACCAACAGCGGTGGCTATCTCTCCTTGCACAGTACCTGCTTTTAAAAGCCTGCCAATTACATACCTTTGTTTCTGGTTGAGTTATTTATATTTTGTCATCGCAACACAAGTTTAAATTAACTTGGTCAATTGAAGGGTGGGATTCTTCCTCCTTCTTTCAACCTCTTCTGTTGCACTTATTACTTGAACTTAGAGTTTCCTATGAATGTAAGGTCCTTCTTTAATTATATCTCTCCCTTGAGTGACCAAACGTGGGAAGAAATTGAACCGCTTTTTCAACGGGAAACATTAGCGCAACACGATCACTTTATTAAGGCGAATGAAACAGCTCGTAAAATAGCCTTCCTTGAATCCGGCATCGTTCGTGCCTATTTTATTAACAAGGAAGGGAAAGAATACAACAAACAGTTTTTTGTAGGACCTTCCACCATTGGTGCTTACACATCGTTGCTTACCGGCACCCCTAATCAGATCCCACAACAAGCTATGACGGATTGTGTGATCTGGACATTACACTATCACGAACTAACCAGCCGGTATGAAACACATCCTGATCTGGAAAGGTCAGCGAGAAAAATCGCAGAACACTATTTTTTGGAAAAGGAAAAAAAAGAACTTGAAATTGTTTTACTGAACGCTACGGAGCGTTATGCAATATTTCAAAAAGAATTTCCAGGGATTGAACAGCACCTGGCACAATACCATGTGGCATCCTACCTCGGCATTACGCCCATCCAATTGAGCCGTATTCGCCATCCACAGGCAAGTAAGTAGGCCACTATTCTTACTTCTTAAACTATGTTAATGCAACAGCAATGACAAGGTTGTAGTCTTGTGCCTTATTAATACATAACGCACAAGTCTATGAAAAAATTAAAATTAAAGCTGGCCCTTTCATTACCCCTCTTATTGATGGCAGGGTTGATGTTGTTTGAATCCTGTGCTGTCCATCCACTGGCATGGAAACCCGAAACCAAACCTTCCTTTACGGGCAGCCTTTCTTTAAACGAAAAATTGAGTGCTATTGAAAAAATCTCCCTCGATGGCTGGTATGGACCGGAAGATATCGTTTTTGATGCGGAAGGAAATTTGTATTGTGGCGTGCATCGTACGGAATTTGACTTTAGTGATGGAAGGATACTAAAGATTGATCGTTCAGGAAAGGTCGAGATTTTTCTCAACACACATTCGTGGGTTTCCGGGCTTCATTTTGACACCCAAGGAAACCTGATCGCACTCAGCCATAAACTTGGTTTAATCAGTATCGCTCCTGACAAAACGGTTACGGTACTTGCCAATAAAGACGACCAGGGAAGACCCTTTCTGATTCCTAATGGACTGGATATTGCAACAGATGGTAAGATCTATTTTTCGAATACGTCCTATACTTCTGCCTATACTGTAAAATATGGCCGAAAGTTAATTTTAGAAATACGCCCGAATGGTGGCTTATATTGTTACAACCCTACGACTCATAAAGTAGAAACACTCATTGACGGAACCTATTTTGGAAATGGTGTGGTGCTTAGTAAAGATGAAAGTCATCTGTTAATGACTGAAACTGAAAAATACAGAATTCTACGGTACTGGCTCAAAGGCGAAAAGGAAGGAAAGACCGAGGTGTTTATGGATAATCTACCGGGTTTTCCCAATGGCATCTCCATGCGGGACAATGGAAGTTATTGGTTAGGATTCTCTACGAAAAGAAACGATGCTCTTGATAAGATACACCCGAAGCCGGGCATGAAAAAGTTTGTTTATGGTCTCCCCGATTTCCTACAACCCAAACAAGAGTTATTCGGGATGGTGTTGAATGTATCGCAAGACGGAAAAGTAATTGATGCTCTTTTTGATTCAACCGGAAATTTTATTCCCGAAGCTGGTGCCGTAAAAGAATTTAACGGACGTCTTTATCTGGGTGGTGACGTGGTCTCTTTCATAGGAAGCTATCAACTTGATGTGTTATTGGAAGCAAATGGTCATTAGTTGGCACCTTGCTTATTGGTGAAGAACACCAACAAGAGCGAGGGAGACCAACAATAGTAAGAGAGGAAAGAATGATTTGGTTTTGCACAGTACACCCGGGAACTGAAGTAAAACGAATTTTACATAGCGTTCAACACCGACCGCAGGCAAGTGTTACTGTCAGAATAAACTTCGTTTTAAAGAATTGTTGGTCAGGCGACCAATAATAACAAGAGGAGTCTCCTTAAAGGGACTTCGCTTTTGTTTGGTGCTACAACTTTATTACACAGTTAGCCTTTAATAAATTGTTGTTCTGGAGGCCAACAATAACAAAGGTTTGTAAGCCTGACACTATTTATTCAACTTCCTTCTTTTCTTTCTCATTTTACGCAGCTCATCTACTATTCCATCGAAATCTTCCTTTTCAATAAATTTTTCCAGCTGGTCCAGACTCCAGGTTTCTTTTAATTCATGAATATCCTTCTTGATCCTGGCCGCCCATTTTCTAAGCGTCTTCTTCGTTTTTTCTTTCATAATTTTTCGGTGAGAATTGGGAAACCCGAAGTTAATGGCAGCAGGTGCTACGCAAGGGTCATTCGAAGTTATGTTTATATTAAGACTAGATCCATAAAACTATTCGAAATCGAGATGAAAGTTCATTCTTAGTGCAGGCTCCTGAAAGGAATCCACTTTGGTTTGGCATTACATCTTTATTACACGGTTAGCAGTTTTGATAAAATGTTAGTCTGGAGACCAACAATAACAACGATTTTTACCACTCTTGTTTGGATTCATGAGCGGATTGTGAATACGGCTTAGCAATGAAACAGGACTTGGTCTGAAATTAAACAATAACAGATCAGCCGTGTTAAAATATTGTTACCCCAGTTAAAGGTTATAACGATGAGCCTCCTGTTTCTTACTTCCGTTTTATTCTCAATGAGTTTTACCTTGCCCGATGCTTCCAAACGGGAAATTTTGTTGCTGGCAGAACATACGATGGACCCCAACCTGCTACGACAGGAAGAAATCCTACAGGCCGATGTGGCCGGCCTTATTGAGCGCTATCTTATCGTATCCGTGATTACCCCGGTATCCGATAAAACCCGGTATGACAAGCTTATGCAAAACAGAAAAGGGTTTCTCTTTATCCTGATTGGAAAAGATGGTGGTGAAAAACTTATTTCTGAAAAGCCGGTAATGCTGAAACAACTTTTTGGCTTGATTGACAGCATGCCCATGCGCAGACAGGAGATGAATGTCCCGACATCCACTCATTAGTAAGTGATGTAGTCCAGGCGAAGTCTTGCTTACCGGAGATATTGTCCACTTGTCCTTAATCAATACTGCGATTTCGATCAACTTTTTTCAGTGATTCTTTTAATTGATGAATATTCGTAATAAAAGTCATCAAACTTCTTGCCGCTCAGGTTTGAGGTGTCTTTTGTAAAATGGGAATTACCATCCAGATGGTTAGTGCAGATACAAACAGGAACAAGAGGAAAATGATGAATACTGTAAATGACATGGCCGCCATTACCTTATAAACCAGCAACAGGCCTGTGGTAAGACCCGTAAGAACTCCGTTTTTTTACTCATTCTTTGAAAACAGAAATATTAAAAAAATGTTTCCTGCGTCCTTCTTCTTAGCGGAGTCGCCTGCAAGGGACTCCTATGTTTGTTTGGTGTTCCATCTTTATTATGCGGTTAGTCGTTTTATTAAATTGTTAGTCGCGAGACCAGCAATAACAAAGGGAAGATTACAGATACAGCTCCGCTCATTTCTATCAATCAGGAGAAGATGAATTTGGGTTTCTTACACCTCATTCGGATGTTTAGTATTGGTGGATTTAAATTGTTGGGCGGGAGACCAACAATAACAAGGTGAGACTCCGACTGGAAAAGAACTAAGGCAATAATTTAAAATAGTTTTCCAATCTTGAAGTTTATCATAGGGTAAATTGGTTTTCCATGATCACCATAGGTGGCGTTATCGCCATAGGTTGCACTCATTACTCCTCCTTCTAAACCTATTAAGAAACCTCTCGATGAAATATGTTCCCCGCCAATAATGAAAGTTGGACCATAGATAAAAGCTGTTTCCGGCCAGGCAAAGGTTAGCTCATACCCGAGGCCGACATGGCCATTCCATTGATCCTTGCTAAGCTTCTTAAAATAATAGTTTGCCTTAGCTCCGATCGTAGCTAATCCAAGCTTGGCACCCAAACTAAAATGATTTATGATAAACCCTTCATAATTGACAGCGATGGCACCGGTTGAAAGGGATAGCTCACCGTCTATAAGATTTTTTTGTGCAAAAACCTCCGTACTCATAGTAATCAATACTATAAAGATCAATCTTCTCATGGTCGCTTGATACCACTTTCGTAGCGGTTAATAAATTAAAGTTCTATATAAATTTTCAACAGTAATCATAAACATCCAGTATCATCGCCCTTTCGATCACTTTCTTTTTGACATTTGAAAGTCATCGTGAGAAGACCACCTAACAAGGGCAAGGGTTATTTAGTTAATTTGACAATTTTCCTTTCTCTTGCCATAGAAAGCTAAAAACATCATGCTGGAAATGAGCTCGATTAATTAACATGAAAACACTGCTGATCACCCCTGAAGGTTTAGAAAAGTTAAAAGCTGAGTTGGATCTCCTGTGGCGGGTGGAGCGGCCCGACACCACACAGAAAGTTACCTGGGCGGCAAGCCTGGGCGATCGTTCCGAAAACGCAGATTATCATTACAATAAAAAACGCTTGCGCGAAATTGACAAGCGCATCCTGTATTTGCGCAAATGCATTGACGATTTGAAAGTGGTGACCTATTCACCCTATCAGGAAGGTAAAGTGATGTTTGGTGCCTGGGTTGAGATTGAGAATGATCAAGGCTTTAAGAACCGCTTCCGCATCGTGGGTGGTGAAGAACTTATTGGGGCGAAAGATTACATCTCGATGGATTCGCCTATGGCACAGGCGCTTCTAAAAAAAGAAGTGGGCGATGAAGTAGTTGTTAAAACTCCTGCGAGGCTGTTTGTCTGGCGGATTACTAAAATTGAATACCAGAAATAAGTTTCATGTATTTATTCGAGTCCACTACCGACTATTACGCGGAGTCCCCGAGGCGGGAGCCTCCGCTTCGAAGTGGAGGCTGTTTGTCTGGCGGATTACCACAATTGAATATCCGAAATAAGTTTCATGTATTTATTCGAGTCCACTACCGACTATTACGCGGAGTCCCCGAGGCGGGAGACTCCGCTTCGAAGTGAATAAAGATCAGACTAACTATCTATCTGATAGGGTCGGCCTGAATAAGTATCAAAAAAAAAAGAAGTGGGTGATGAAGTAGTTGTTAAAACTCCTGCGAGGCTGTTTTTCTGGCGCATTACCAGAATTGAATATCAGAAATAAAGGTCAGACTAATATCAATCTGATAGGGTCCGCCTGAATAAGTATCCAAAAAAACAACCCATCCCAAGATGTTATGGGACAGGTTGCTTAACAGTAAAACGCTTTTTATCCTTACTTAAGATATTTCTCCTTACGGGTGTCTTTTACTATTTAGTGATACGATATATAACATTTTTGCCTCCACCTGAAACATAAATATCACCATTTTGGCCAACGGCTACGCCATCAAATAAGTACGTAGGAGGCAAGGCAGCTTCTTGACCTATGGCAGGTCCGCTAAGTTTAAGGTCATCCGCAATTTTGGTCACAGCTCCAGTAGCCAGGTCAATGCGTGATAACCGTGAAGCGCCTGTTTCAACAACCAGCAGGCCACCTTTCTTATCCCAGGCCAATCCTTCTGGATTTATCAGGCCAGTGGCAAGTGGTACTGGCGCTCCGGGAGTATTTCCGTTAAATGCGATCTGCCAGACAATGCCAGTACCCCAATCCGCCACCCATAATGTTTCCCCATCCGTTGCCAGACCACTCGGTGCGAATACACTTGCATTGTCAATAGGAAGTATCTTTGTTTTATTGCTTGCCCATACCACGCCACCGAGTCCTAAGTCGGATACAGCAATATCATTCTTGAATCGGATGGCATCAATTGGAATTGCCATTTCAAAGGTTTGAAGTACCTGATCGGTTTGCGGGTTCCAAATCTGAACTACGCGACCGAAATAGGAAGAAACTATCAGATTATCCCCGTCTGCAGAAAGAGTAAAAGGAGTTGTCAGGTTGGCGGGATTGCCGAGTAAGTCCCCTTTATAAACCTGTTCCTCTTTGCCAGTGAGACCATTGAATTTTCGCAACCGGAATAAGTCGGCAACATATAAGGCATCTTGCTTATTCGCTCCTGGTAAAACTGCCAGGCCCATCGGTGTGATCATACCCGCGCGACTGATGGTGCGAGCCCGACCGCTTGGTAGAATTTCTACAATCGATCCAAAATCAGCATTGGAGATATAGAGGGTACCATTCGGGTCAAAGGCCAGATTGTCCAACCCTGGCTGAATAGTGGCGAACAACGTTTTTTCTCCGGTCTGTGTGTTTACTTTGAAAACTTCACCGCTTTGATCAAGTACATGAAGGACTCCTTTTGAGTCGAACTTTGCAGCAGCAGGAACTTTGAATCCTCCAGCAACAGGCAGAGCAGTTCCATCTCCAAAAGGGTCTGATGTAGGTGTGAAATCATCAGGAGCTCCAACATTTACACTGATCACTGCGCCTCCTGCAAAGAGAGGTCCGTACAATCGCCCATCAGCTCCGAAGTCAAATGCATTTAAAAAACCAAGAGGGAATGGATTGGCGGCAGAGGCAACGATGATCGGTCTGGGTGGCTTGATGAGGTTGGGATCCAACTCGTATAACCCGTCACCCAGAAAGCAGAGACCAACAAAAAGACGTCCATCTTCTGAGAACGTAATCGGGTTTACGCCTGGCGCCACAAATTGTTTTGTCACTACCCCCTGCGGAGTCATACGTCCTACAAAGCCAACGTTGATATCCGTCCAATAGAGTGAACCATCCGGTCCAAATGCCAAATCATCAGGAGAGATCACCCCCATATCAGGGCCAAGACGTTTGAGGATCTTGCCGTTTTGTTTGTTCATCACAATCACATCCTGATCAAAAACACTGGCAATGTAAAGATTGCCATCCGGCCCAAAGTTGATGCCATTGGCCCCTTTTATGAGAGCACCGGTGGCAATTTCTTGCACGATTACTTTTAAATTCTTTTTGCCCTCTGGATCAATATACTTTTCATATTGCTCGCAGGAAATAAATGCCAACATCATGGTTAGAATAACCAAAATGGAAAATGGTTTAAATTTCATAGACTTAATAGTTTAGTTATAGACTATTAGGAAGTTAGGGAAATTAAACGGTTAACCCTAGTAAAGGAATAATTAAAATTTATTTTACGCCTGCCCGATGAAGCACTACATGAAACTAATTAAGTTGTTGCCAACCTAAAACCCCTCACCTTGCTGGTCAGGCGACCAGCAACAACAAAGGGGTGGTGTGGTGATAACACAGAACACGGGCAAAGAACGTTCTCAAAGTCCCGACTTGAAAATCCTGTTCATCAACACCCATTTCAATTCTTAGCGGAGTCTCCTGAAAGGGACTCCGCGTCATCCGAAACCCTGATTGAATTACGGTGTGCACTCTAATTCAATATCTTATTAAAACACAGTTCTAATTATACGTTTTACCTTTCACTTTGCGCGGAGTCCCCGAGGCAGGAGACTCCGCTTCGAAGGACGGCAGTAATTGACGACATTAAAATTTATTTTGCGCCTGCCCGAAGAAGAACGTTCTCAAAGTCCCGACTTGAAAATCCTGTTCATCAACACCCATTTTTCACCAGGCTTAGCCCAGGGGATCGGTTGCTGAAAACCCCACATCAAGGCTTCCCACTTAGTGATGATGGGATTGCCTGCGTCCATTTCTGATTTTTTTTCAAACGTAAAGTCATCGTCTGTTCGAGTATCATAAACATGCGGTTGCCGGTTCGGAAGGTTTCAATGTTCAAAATTCCGCAGTCTAATTCTTAGCGGAGTCTCCTGCCTCAGGGACTCCGCGTCATCCGAAACCCTGATTGAATGACAGTGCGCACTCTAATTCAATATCTTATTAAAACACAGTTCTAATTATACGTTTTATCTTTCACTTTGCGCGGAGTCCCCGAGGCGGGAGACTCCGCTTAGAAGGACGGCAGTAATTGACGACAATAATTAAAATTTATTTTGCGCCTGCCCGAAGAAGAACGTTCTCAAAGTCCCGACTTGAAAATCCTGTTCATCAACACCCATTTTTCGCCAGGCTTAGCCCAGGGGATCGGTTGCTGAAAACCCCACATCAACGCTTCCCATTTGGTGATGATGGGATTGCCTGCATCCATTTCTGATTTTTTTTCAAACGTAAAGTCATCGTCTGTTTCGAGTATCATAAACATGCGGTTGCCGGTTCGGAAGATTTCAATGTTCAGAATTCCGCAGTCTATGTCATGCTGGGTTACTTCCGGCCAGGCCGCACCGGGAGCATGATGTGCTTCATAGATTCGAATAGATTCTGGATCATCTATCAGGTCAAGGGTCAGGCAAAAACGTTGCATGGATGTAAGGTTGTCTTGGTTCTGGTGATGTAATTAAGGATACCTCTTTTCGTATTTCCAGTCTATCTAAAAAAATTTTGAAAGGCTTTGATCGTCTGTTCTGCCGCTGCATCCGGATTGGGCCACGGAAAAGCTTCTGCCGAGATATAGCCAGAATAACTGATTTCCTTCAAAGCCGCTGCGATGAGCTGCATGTTGGTATGGCCAAAACCCATGGGCTTGCGGTTGGAGTCCGCGAAGTGTACATGGCCAATATAGTTTCCGGATTCTATGATGATTTGAGGCAGGTTATCTTCCTCTATATTCATGTGGAAAAGATCTGCCAACAACCTGACGTTATGCAAGTCGTTCTTTTTCAGAAATTCAATTCC
Organism: Cytophagales bacterium; assembly: GCA_031416795.1. Lineage (GTDB taxonomy): Bacteria > Bacteroidota > Bacteroidia > Cytophagales > Cyclobacteriaceae > ELB16-189. Next base: position 9,300 of record JANOUH010000083.1, read on the forward strand.
TGCTTTCAAGGTATTCAGGAGATTGGTTTCATAGCGATTGAGTGGTTCGTAGATCAGCATGACACCTTGATCACTTGCTGTTTTTTGCAGGATTTCCAGGCCTTGAACCAACCAATCCATGGTCTGCTCCCGGTTGGCAC
>JANOUH010000084.1:0-2407 GCA_031416795.1 Cytophagales bacterium
AACCGTATCAATCTTTCAAAATGGCTAAGACAAATATTCCTGCCTCTGATTGATAACACACTCTGTGAAGCTCCTGCTGGAAAGGTCACCCATTACCAAATACTTAGATCTTTGCTATGCTTAAGTTAACGACTATGGTGAGGACACAGACCGAGGTTCGGTTATAGGAAAGGCCCATAAAAAAAGGGCAGTCACCTGCCCTTGGATCAATGAATTGAAATGATTATTTCAATGGAATCAACTTCAGCAGCATGCCGGGAGTTTCCGTTGCTACATAAAGATATCCATCAGGACTTTGTTCAACTGCACGAACACGACCGATGTTCTCGAGGAGTTTTTCCTGCTTCACAAATTTCCCTTGAGCATCTAACTCAACGCGGGCAACATGTTGCTTCGCTAATGCGCCCACCAGCAGGTTACCTTTCCACTCTGGATATTTATCACTGGTAACTAAAACTAATCCGCAGGTTGCGATGGATGGCTTCCAAAAAAACACGGGTTGTTCCATACCTTCCTTTTCAGTGATGTCGGTGATGGCTGTACTGTCATAATTCATTCCGTAAGTGATTACTGGCCAGCCGTAATTTTTTCCTTTCTCCACTTTGTTCAGTTCATCTCCACCCATGGGGCCGTGTTCAACATCCCATAAGGTTTCAGTGGCCTTATCATAAACTAATCCCTGTGGATTACGATGACCATAGCTCCAGATTTCTGGTTTTGCACCGGGAGTGTTTACAAATGGATTATCGGTGGGCACTTTGCCATCTTCATGCAAGCGTAAAATTTTTCCTAAATGATTGGTAAGGTCTTGAGCATTTTCTTTTGTGCCACGTTCACCTGAGCTGAAAAAGATGTAACCCTTTCCATCAAACACCACGCGTGAACCGAAGTGAGCGCCAGAACCTAAAAGTGGCAATGCACTAAATAACTCTTCGAGATTAGTAAGATTGTTTCCTTCCAGTTTTGCCCGGGCAACTACAGTGCCACCACCACCTTCACCGGGTTTGGCATAGGTTAAATAGATCCAGCCATTGTTGGCATAATCAGGGTGGAGTTTAATATCCAATAATCCGCCTTGTCCGTTGGCAAACACGGCAGGAACGTTACCAATTTTTTCAGGAAGGAGTTTACCATCTTTTACGATTCGGATTTCGCCTGCGCGTTCGGTAATTAAAATTCTTCCATCGGGCAAGAAAGCAATTCCCCAGGGGTTGGTTAATTCAGTAGCAATAGTGTCTACACCAAATTTTTGTCTTTCTGATTGGATTACTTTTCCGGTGAATGGTTCAGCAGCCTGTTCATTTTTTGAACATGATCCGAACGTCACCACGGCTATCAAAAACAAGAATGAAAATTTCATAGTGTGTGATTAATTTTTTGAAACACAAAGATAGATTGGTTTAGATAGAAGGCAAGGTAGAAAGTAGACTGAATTGACCGGGCATGTAATAGTGGGTGATGGACAAAATCAGTTAAAATTTTAAGTTTAACACAGATTCAGGCGTATCCCGACAAATCGGGGCTAGTGCGTGCCCCGATAGGATTGGGGAGGTCGCATTTACTCATAATAGGGTCAGAAAAAAATGGTTTGTGGTATTATGGCACTCTGAAAATACGGACATTCGACTCGAAGAGTATAATCAAAACAAGAACAAATCCACAGGAACAGAAACCCATGGGAACTCATCTAAAAAAGAAGCTTTGAAACAAAATTTTTATCATTGGCGCACGATTTTAAAAACCTTTGAAATCTGTATGATAATGAGCGAGGTAAAGCTCATCCCAATAACAAGTAACCAGTCTGAAACAGACATTGGAAGTAGATCCAACGTTTCTCGTACAATCGGTATCTGATAGGATATAAACACCAGAATTAAAGATGCAGCAATGGCATACCACACAAACTTGTTTTTAAATACTTCGTTCTTAAAAAAGTTTCCGCCACCTGTTGAACTCATATTGAACACATGAAGCAATTGTGAAATGATCAGGGTGAAAAACAAAATATTATTACACAACTCCGTGTTCCAGGTTTCTGTGTCGTGAAGTACGTAATGACTTATAAAAACAGCACCCAGTGTAGTGATGGTAATGATTACAGCATAATAAATCAAAGCAATCCATCTTTTCTTATCGATGATAGGCTCTCCGGTATTGCGTGGAGGTTGTTTCATAATGGATGCGCTGCCAGCCGTAACCCCCAGAGCCAATGCAGGAAGAAGATCTGTGATGAGATTGATAAACAAAATCTGTAAGGGTAAAAGTCGAAAGTGAAAATTCAACACAGCAGCCGTTGCGACCACCAACAATTCGCTTATGTTACAGGAAAGAAGGAAGATGACAAACTTGCGAATGTTTTCGAATATGATGCGGCCTTGCCTGATCGCAAGCACGATAGAGGAGAAGG
>JANOUH010000085.1:0-31402 GCA_031416795.1 Cytophagales bacterium
ATTGGAAGACCTGGATGTGCTCAATGAATTTCATGAAGCCGGAGATGTGACCGAAGAGGAATTGGATGTCGACTATAAGAAAGCCGCCAAAGCAATCGAGGAACTTGAGTTCAAGAAAATGCTGAGTGGCGAAGAAGATCAACTCAGCGCGGTGATGGAAATAAATCCTGGTGCCGGTGGCACAGAAAGTAACGATTGGGCTGATATGATCAACCGCATGTACATCATGTGGGGAGAGAAGAGTGGATATAAAGTTTCGCAAATCGATTATCAGGCGGGTGAAGTGGCCGGCATTAAATCAGCCACTTTAGAGATTGAAGGACCTTTCGCTTATGGAAAATTAAAATCTGAAATAGGAGTTCATCGTTTAGTTCGGATCTCGCCATTCGATTCCAATCAACGAAGACATACTTCCTTTGCTTCGGTGTTCGTATATCCCAAGGTGGATGACTCTATTCAAATTGAAGTGAATCCTGCAGATGTAGAAATTCAAACATCACGCTCCGGTGGAGCAGGAGGTCAGAATGTAAACAAAGTGGAAACAAAAGTGCAGTTGACACATAAACCTTCGGGTATTGTCATTGTGTGTCAGGTGGAGCGTTCACAACATGCTAACCGCGAACGTGCCATGCAAATGCTGAAATCAAAATTATATCAAGCTGAGTTAGAGAAGCGCAATGCAGCACGTGACAAAGTGGAGGCTGGTAAAATGAAAATAGATTTCGGTTCACAGATCAGAAACTATGTGTTACATCCTTACAAGCTGGTGAAAGATGCACGCACAGGAGTAGACCGACATGATGCACAAAATGTTCTTGATGGCGATCTCGATGATTTCATCAAAGCATATCTATTGGAAGGTCAGGAGTCCGCTGTTAAGGATAAATAGTAGTCGGTATTCAGTGGGTCAGTGATCGGTAATTCAGTATTCGAAAATCGGAATCCATGAAATTATGGAATATGTAGAGAGCTATAAGGATCTTGAAGTATATGAGGCTTCGAGGCAATTGGCAAAAGAAATTTTTTCCATAACAAAGAGTTTTCCGCGTGATGAAATGTTTTCACTCACGGATCAGATCAGACGATCATCCCGGTCTGTAGGAGTACAAATTGCAGAAGCCTGGGCAAAGCGGGGATATGAAAAGCATTTTGTAAGTAAATTAACCGATGCTGAACAACAGGAAACCCAGCACTGGATTGAAACTGCTCTTGACTTTACTTATTTATCTTCTGATTCCGCTGCAAATCTTCTTAAGCAATGCAGTTCTATTGGTAGAATGTTGAACTCGAGGATTAGCAAGTCATCCACTTTTTGCAAACCAATCCGATAACCGATTGTCAATTACTGATTACTGATTACCGAATACTAATCACCGATTACTGGATACCGATTGCAAAAAACCTACTCTCCATCTTTCTGGTTGCTCTGCCTGAGTTCGTTGCTCTTCTTTGCAAGCTTCAATATGATCATTCCGGAATTGCCGGAATATCTCACGCAATTAGGAGGAGCAGAGTACAAAGGATTAATCATCTCTCTCTTCACGATTACCGCGATGATCTCACGGCCATTCAGCGGAAAGCTGGCAGATACCGTTGGTCGAGTGCCTGTCATGATTTTTGGAGCAGTCGTGTGTTTGATTTGCAGTTTGCTTTATCCGGTGGTTTCTTCACTCTTTGCGTTTTTTCTTCTTCGTTTTGTTCATGGTTTCTCAACAGGGTTCACACCAACCGGTAATACCGCCTATTTATCGGATATCATCCCTGCGGAAAAACGTGGAGAGGCGATGGGATTACTTGGAACAGCAGGTGCGGTAGGTATGGCCGCTGGTCCTGCTTTAGGAGGAACGCTTGCCAATCAGTTTGGATTGAATGCCATGTTTTATTGTTCTTCCTTCTTTGCATTGGTGTCGATCATTATTCTGTTGAGAACAAAAGAGACGATCAAGGAGAAACAATCCTTTTCACTACAACATTTAAAAGTAACGCGAAAAGATCTCTTTGAGCCACGGGTGCTGGCGCCTTGCCTGGTGATGTTGTTGGCAGCCTTTGCGTATGGTGCAGTGTACACCATCATCCCCGACTTTGGGCAATTCGTTGGCATAAAAAATAAAGGTTTGTTGTTCACTTTCCTCACCATAGCATCACTCCTCATTCGGTTGCTGGCAGGCAAAGCTTCTGATCGTTATGGACGAGCGCCTGTGTTGATGGTAAGCACCATGGGCATTGTGGTGTCGATGTTGGTGATTGGCACTGCTGCATCTGCTTTACAACTTATGATCGGAGTAAGTATTTACGGATTAGCGCAAGGGTCAACATCACCCACATTACTCGCGTGGGCTACGGATCTCTGTCATGATCAGTTTAAAGGAAGAGGCATTGCATCACTGTATATTTTCATGGAGATGGGCATTGGGTTGGGTGCATTTATTTCGGGCTTTGTATATGCCAATGATCCTTCGCGATTTTTTCTTGTCTTCCTGATGAGTGGAATCTTGGCCATGATTGCTTTTTTGTATCTACTTTTAAGGAGAAGACTTTCACCCGTTTAGTATGAAAAAAATCGCACTCATTCTTTTCTTCCTGGTAGCTGTTGCCGAATTGATCGCAGTCACCTTCAATATTGCATTGATTCAAACTATCGCCAAACCACTCATCATGATCACGTTGATGAGCTATTATTTAATCAGTGTTTCAGAAAGGAATATTTTTTTTGTGGTAGCTCTGGTGTTTTGCTGGCTAGGTGATGTACTGCTCATGTTTCAGGGAGACGAAATGTTTTTCATTTATGGTTTAGTAGCATTTCTGTCCGGTCACGTGTTGTATGTGTTTAGTTACAAACAGATGCGCGATCCAGAAAGTGTTCATGGCTTATTAAGCACACAAAAATTTCGTTTCTCATTTCCCATTATCCTGGCAGGCACAGGCTTGGTGGTCGTTCTCTTACCTCATTTAGGTGAATTGAAAATACCGGTCATGATCTATGCGCTGGTGATAACCATCATGGTGTTACAAGCTTTGTTTCGATTTGGATTTACTTCGAGGAGAAGTTTTACGCTGATTTTTGTTGGAGCACTTTTCTTTATGATATCAGATTCTGCGTTGGCGATCAATAAATTCATGAAGCCTTTGCCTATGGCTTCGCTGTTGATTATGGTAACGTATATGACTGCGCAGTACTTAATTGTGGAGGGAGCGATTGCTCATGGGGCCAGGAAGGATTAATTAATAATCATACGCTTTCACGCGATTGTCTTCTTTCAATTGGATGTTAAAAGCATTTAGGTTTTTCTCGCTTCCCACTACTTCATAGATCAATATAGAAAGATTGCCTTCTTTGTACTCCTTCTTTTTCTTGCCGCCTAACTTCAATTTTTTGATTTCCTCAATAAGACTACTTTCAAATTCACTATTACCTTCCACAGTGATCTTGTAGGAACGGGATTGATGAATACGCTCAATGGTGGTTTGTACTTTTTCAAATAAAACCAATACGATCAAAACGACAGCCGATCCAATCACTGCAATGAAATATTCTCCTGCACCAACAGCCATTCCCAGTGCAGCAGAAATCCAGATGGTGGTAGCGGTAGTTATTCCACTTACGGAAAGTCCGTCTTTGAAAATGACACCGGCACCAAGAAATCCAATTCCTGAAATGATGGTTGATGCGATACGGTCAGGTGTGTTCCCTCCAAGTTGAATGGAAATTTCGGTGAAAATGGTGGCACCAAGACAGATCATAATCATGGTACGCAAACCTGCTGCCTTGCTTCTGTATTCGCGCTCAAGGCCAATAGCTGTACCGATGGCGAACGAGATTAACAGGCGTAGCCCAAATTCAATATCTATTTCCATAATTAAAAAACAGCCATGACAAGGTTAAGTTTTAACAGGAATCAAATCTCAAGCATCTTCACTACAGTAATCGCAGCCTCTTCGCCTTTATTACCATACTTTCCTCCCACACGGTCCATCGCTTGCTTTTTATTAAGTGTAGTAAGCACCCCAAAAGCAACCGGCTTGCTCGATTTAAGATTTACTTTCATGATACCATTTGCTACAGCCTGGCAAATGTAATCAAAGTGAGGGGTCTCGCCCTGGATCACACAACCCAAACAGATCACGGCATCAATATCTTTTTTCTCGGCCATCCATTGCGCTGCTAAGGGGAGCTCAAAACTGCCCGGTACATTTTTGCGGATGATATCTTTTTTCTTCACGCCCAGTTTTACAAGCGCTTCATGCGCACCTTGAAACAATGGCTCAGTGATTTCTTCGTTCCACTCGGCCACCACTATAGCAAATCTCTTTTTAGTAAGATCGATCTTACTCTTTTCTGAAACTGATTTAAGTATTCCGGCCATGAGTTTTTGTCGTTTTATATCAATAAAAAAGGGATAGACGATCTATCCCTTCAAAGTTATTTTAAAATTGATTACGAATTAGCTTCTAATTTCGCCTTAAATTTTTTGGCGTTTTGAAATTCAGCTGACTCCCAATATTTATCAATGATGGTCTGATACACTTCAATCGCCTTTCCATTGTTATTCAGCTTCTCGTATGCTAAGCCGGCTTTCATCAGGTAGGCAGGAGTGAACTCTTTGTTTGGCTTGTAACCGGCAGCTTTGCTGTAATACTTAGCTGCGTTTTCAAGATCCTTTTGTTCCATATACGCATCGCCCATGAGGCTGTAAGCGCGAGCTTGTACAAGTAGGTCGTCCGAGCTAAAGTCTTCAAGGTGGAAAATGGCTAATGGGTATTTTCCCTGCTTTAGGTAAATAAAACCAGTGTAATAGTTGGCAAGGTTGCCGGCATCGGTCATTCCATAATCTTCAATGATCTGAAGAAACCCAAGATTGTTTCCGTCACCATTAAGGGCAAGGTTCAAACTATCGGCTTCAAAATAATGAACAGCCTGAAACATATCCTTTTGAGCCAGGGTATCCTGATTGCCGAGATAATAACGGTATCCGAAAAATGCACCCACAACTAAAAGTATTGCAGCCGTAATTCCGATTGCGGTTTTAGGGTTTTTTTCCAGCCATGTTTCCACATTGACCAGTTTTTCCTGAATTACCTCAGCGTTTTCTAATAAATCTTTGCTTTCTTCCTTCTTTGCCATGTGATTGTGTAAATAAAACGTCCCGCCTACGAAGCGGGACGCAAAACTAAGAATTCGGTCTTATTAATCAAACGATCCCTTAATCCATGATAAAAGGATAATTGGGTTCAGCATAAATATCCTTCATCGCCTCAGACGGATCAGGGTATTTCGACTCCTCGGCAAACTTCACACTCTCTTCCACCTGACCATTTACCTTTTTCTCGATTACTTCCAGCTCTTGTTCGGTAGCGATCTTGTTGGTTAAAATCGTCTGACGTACCTGCTCGAGCGGGTCGCGCTGCTTATATTGTTCTACTTCCTCCTTGGTGCGGTATTTCTGTGGATCTGACATGGAGTGACCTTTGTAGCGATAGGTACGGAATTCCAATAGAGTAGGTCCTTCACCCGCCCTTGCTCTTTCGGCTGCACGAGCAACGGCATCGTGAACGGCTTCCACGTTCATCGCATCTACGGGTTCTGAAGGCATGTCGTAGGCTTCTCCCAATGTATAAAGTTCGTGAACATTTGAACTTCTGGCCACAGACGTGCCCATCGCATAACCGTTATTTTCGATCACAAAAATCACGGGAATCTTCCAGATCATGGCCAGGTTAAGTGCTTCGTGAAAAGCCCCCTGTCGAACGGCACCATCACCCATATAGCAAATACACAGATTTCCGGTCTTGTTATATTTCTCGGCAAAACCAATTCCCGCACCGAGAGGAATCTGAGCCCCTACAATGCCGTGACCTCCGTAAAAATGATTTTCCTTATCGAAGATATGCATCGATCCTCCCTTACCTTTCGATACACCGGTTTCTTTTCCATAAAGCTCGGCCATCACCGCATTTGGGCTGGTACCTAAAGCCAATGGATGGGCATGGTCGCGATAGGCGGTAATATATTTGTCTCCTCTTGTCAACGCAGAGATCGCTCCGGCTGCACAAGCCTCTTGTCCTATATATAAGTGACAAAAGCCACGGATTTTTTGCATTCCATAAAGCTGCCCTGCTTTCTCTTCAAACTTTCTCATCAAAAGCATGCTTTCAAACCAGAACATATAAGTCTCCTTTGGGTAAGAAGCCTTTTCTTTTTTTGAAGCTGCACCTTTTGCTTGGGTAGTGGCTGCCATAATTGCTAATTTTGTTACGATTGTAAGGTGCGAAAATACGGCACCCACCGACAATCGCCAAATAGGTGAAAGCGTACTTTCCAAAATTTCAGTAATACCAATAATACGTGTTTTTAGAAACGTTAAGACTCTACAATTTTAAAAACTACGCGGAGGTAGAATTTAGTCCTGATCCCAAAATCAATTGCTTTTTAGGAAAAAATGGGAGCGGCAAAACCAACCTGCTGGACGCTATTCATTACCTGGCTTTTACCAAGAGCGCCATTAATCCCACAGACACCCAGAACATCCGATTTGAAGAAACACAGTTTCTGATCAAAGGCCAGTTTTCCATAGGAGAGAGAAAGAAGGAAGTCGTGTGTGCCTTTCAGCAAGGGCAGAAAAAAGTGGTGCGCGAAGATGATCAGGATTATGTGAAGTTTTCGGATCATGTTGGTAAATATCCGGTTGTGTTCATCACGCCACAGGATATTGAATTGATTTGGGGCGGTGCAGAACAAAGACGCAGATTTTTTGACACTTTGCTCAGTCAGCTCGACCGCTTTTATCTCGAGAACCTGATTGTCTACAATCACCAAATGAAGCAACGCAATACTCTGCTTCGGAGATTTTCAGAATCGGGAGGAGTAGATACCGAGTTGCTAGCCAGTTATGATCATCGCATTTGTATTGCCGGCAATTACATTCATCAAAGCCGGAAAAGTTTACTTCAGGAGTTTATTCCTAAGTTTAAAAAACATTACCGTTATATCGCTCAGGAATCGGAGGGGGTGGATATTCAGTATCGATCGGATCTGGAACAGGCTGATTTTGCCACCCAATTAAAAAATCATATTCAAAGAGATATTCTGTTGCAACGCACTACATGCGGCATCCATCGCGATGATTTTTTGTTTTTGCTGAATGGCAATGAATTGAAAAAGATTGGATCGCAAGGGCAGCAGAAGTCTTTTTTAATTAGTCTGAAATTGAGCGAATTCCAGATCATGGCAGAAAAGAAGGGCTTGAAACCGATTCTTCTTTTGGATGACATTTTTGACAAATTGGATGACGATCGCATTCATCACCTCATGAAACTGGTGGCCGAAGGCATGTTTGGTCAGCTATTTATTACCGATGCGCGGGAGGATAGAAGCCGCTCTATATTGAAGGATGCCGGCATTGACGCAAAAATATTTGTGGTGGAAAATGGTAACTTGACGGTCAATGGCTAAGAATCCAAATAATCATGATGGTAACTCCGTGCACATTGGGCAGGCGATTCAACAATTGCTCAACAGCTACCATATTAAAGCCAAGTTTGATGAGGCAAATCTGATTGGTTCGTGGGAGCGCATGGTGGGAAAACCGATCGCAAAACGCACGAAAAAGGTATTTATTCGCAATAAAGTGATGTTTGTGGAGCTTGAAAGCCCATCCATGAAAAGCGAACTTTCATTTCATAAAAAGGAGATTATCGATCTGTTCCAGAAGGAATTTGGCCCCGATATTATTAAAGAGTTAGTGATCATGTAAGGTCGTTCACACTGCGCATAATTAATTCTTCTGAGATAATTAGCACTCCAGTTTGTCTAAACCGAAAAACCGTATAATTTTGCACTCCTATTTTTTTGGAGGAAATTAAAAAAGTCCAATCAAAAGGGCTGAAGCGTTCTTAACGATTAGTGCAAAAATTGTCTGGGGAGATACTCAAGCGGCCAACGAGGACAGACTGTAAATCTGTTGACTTTTGTCTTCACAGGTTCGAATCCTGTTCTCCCCACCAAGGTAAAGTCGCAATATTTTGCGTCTAAACAAGCGGGAGTAGCTCAGTTGGTAGAGCGATAGCCTTCCAAGCTATAGGTCGCGAGTTCGAGCCTCGTCTCCCGCTCTGAGTGAAGTTGTTGGTTGATAGTTATTCGTTGTTAAAAGCTAGCAACTTATAATAAAGAACCAACAACTAAAACAAGCTGTTGTAGCTCAGGGGTAGAGCACTTCCTTGGTAAGGAAGAGGTCGAGGGTTCAATTCCCTTCAACAGCTCTGCAAGCTAAAAAACAGTGATTATTCCGATACCGATCAGAATAATTTTTATTGACTTTGAAATGTTGTTTAGAATGAAGAATCTGATAGCTGATGGGTAGCGACCATTATTTAAGTCATCAGATATTCAACGAATAACCCTTATTCGAAAGGCTTAAAATGTTTGGGGTGTATGCTTCTCAGTTGGGGAGGCTTAGAATAGTAACTTATTTAATTAACTATACACTTTAAACTTTAACTAGAATTTCAATATGGCAAAGGAAAATTTTGACCGCTCGAAACCTCACGTAAACATTGGTACTATTGGTCACGTAGATCATGGTAAAACCACTCTTACTGCTGCAATTACTAAAGTACTAGCTTCTAAAGGACTAGCCTCAATGAGAGATTTCTCTTCCATTGACAACGCTCCTGAAGAAAAAGAAAGAGGTATTACTATCAACACCTCGCACGTAGAATATTCAACCCTTAAAAGACACTACGCTCACGTAGACTGTCCGGGTCACGCTGACTATGTTAAGAACATGGTTACAGGTGCTGCCCAGATGGACGGTGCTATCCTTGTGGTGGCTGCAACTGACGGACCAATGCCACAAACCCGCGAGCACATTCTTTTGGCTCGTCAGGTAGGTGTGCCTGCACTTGTTGTATTCATGAACAAAGTAGACTTGGTTGACGATGCAGAATTGCTCGACCTGGTAGAAATGGAAATCCGCGAGTTGATGACTTACTACAAATTTCCAGGCGACACGATGCCGGTAATCCGGGGCTCAGCGCTGGGTGCATTGAATGGAGAAGCCAAGTGGGAAGCTAAAGTTGAAGAACTGATGGACGCTGTAGATAATTTCATTCCAATTCCAATTCGTTTGATTGACAAAGATTTCTTGATGCCTGTTGAGGATGTGTTCTCGATCACAGGCCGTGGAACAGTTGCTACTGGTCGTATCGAGCGTGGAATTATTAAGACAGGTGATCCAGTTCAAATCCTTGGAATGGGCGCTGAAGATTTGACTTCAACCATCACAGGTGTTGAAATGTTCCGTAAGATCCTTGACAGAGGTGAAGCTGGTGACAACGTAGGTTTGTTGCTGCGTGGTATTGAAAAGGAGCAAATCTGTCGTGGTATGGTTATTTGTAAGCCAAACTCTGTAACTCCTCATGCTAAATTTAAGGCTGAAGTTTACGTTCTTTCTAAAGAAGAAGGTGGACGTCACACTCCTTTCTTTAACAAGTACCGTCCCCAGTTCTATTTCCGTACTACAGACGTTACGGGTGAGTGTAAACTTCCTGCCGGTGTAGAAATGGTAATGCCTGGTGATAACGTTTCTATCGAGGTTGAGCTGATCAACAAGATCGCAATGGAAAAAGGTCTTCGTTTCGCTATCCGCGAGGGTGGTCGCACAGTAGGATCTGGTCAGGTTACTGAAATTCTTGATTAATTCAATTTAGCCGAAGCAATAGCCTAGGTTATAGCAGTTAAATAGCTGATAATCAAAAGCAAAGCGTTTCTGAGATTTTTCTTGGAAACGCTTTTGTTTTCTTTGGTACTTCTTCTACCTTTGCAGTCCTTTTGAATTGAGGGTATCGGGTGCAGTTTAAAAGGTCGAGCTGAAAGAACAGTTATACGGGTGTAGCTCAATTGGTAGAGTAGCGGTCTCCAAAACCGTTGGCTGGGAGTTCGAGTCTCTCCACCCGTGCAAAGCAAAAAATGGATGGAAAAGGTTAAAAATTATATTTTAGACTCCATTGACGAGATACGTAATAAGGTATCTTGGCCAAAATTCAATGAGTTGCAAAGCAGCGCCATTCTGGTGTTGGTTGCATCTCTGATTTTCGCCATCGTTATTGGCTTTGTGGACTTAGGTTTTAAGAATGCTTTGTCTTGGTTCTATAAAGAATTCTAATTAGACATACTCATGGCAGAGCTAAAGTGGTATGTATTGCGCGTGATCAGCGGACAGGAAAAGAAAGTAAAATCTTACCTGGAAACTGAGATCGAGAGGTCTAAACTGGTCGAGTCTATTCCGCAGGTTCTTATTCCATCTGAAAAGGTGTACGAAATGAGAAACGGCAAAAAGAGGGTTAGAGAAAGAAATTTCTTTCCGGGTTACGTGCTTGTTTCGGCAGACCTTTCAAATGGCGAGGCGTATCACACAGTAAATAACATTCCAGGAGTTATTGGTTTTCTGGGAAACAACGGATCAAGTGCAACCAATAAAGAACCAGTTGCTCTAAGGCAATCGGAGGTAAACAGGATCCTCGGTAAGGTGGATGAAATCGACCAATTCGAGGAGAAACTGGAAACACCGTTTATTAAAGGTGAATCAGTGAAAGTGATGGATGGTCCTTTCAGCGGATTTACAGGAACGGTAGAAGAAATATTTGAAGACAAAAAGAAATTGAATGTAATGGTGAAGATATTCGGTCGTAACACACCGGTTGAACTCAGTTACATGCAGGTAGAAAAGTTAGACTAGTAAGTTTTAATACAATGGCTAAGGAAATAACAGGTTATTTGAAATTGCAGGTGAAAGGTGGCCAAGCCAACCCAGCGCCTCCAATCGGTCCAGCACTCGGTTCAAAGGGATTGAACATCATGGACTTCTGCAAGCAGTTCAACGGAAGAACTCAGGATAAACAAGGGCAAGTATTGCCTGTGTTGATCACGATGTACAATGACAAGTCTTTTGACTTTGTTATCAAAACTCCTCCTGCAGCTATATTGATTATGGATGCGATTAAAATTCAAAAAGGATCGAAAGAACCTAACCGCTTAAAGGTGGGCTCGATCACTTGGGATCAGATCAAAAAGATCGCAGAATTGAAGATGCCTGATTTGAATGCATTTAAAATTGAATCAGCCATGAAGATGGTAGCTGGAACGGCTCGCAGCATGGGTGTAACAGTAAGTGGATCAGCCCCTTGGGATAAATAATACAGACGATGGCAAAATTAACTAAAAATAGAAAAGCGGTTCTCGCAAAGTATAATCCAGAACAAGAGTACCCTTTAGTGGATGCAGCTAAGGTGATGAAGGAGATAACATTCACCAAGTTTGATGCTTCGGTTGATCTAGACATCCGTCTAGGTGTTGATCCTAAGAAATCAGATCAGATGGTGAGAGGTGTTGTATCTCTTCCCCATGGTTTGGGTAAGGTAGTTCGCGTATTGGTTCTTTGCACACCTGACAGAGCTCAGGAGGCAAAAGATGCTGGTGCTGAACACGTAGGGTTGGATGATTATATAAAGAAGATTGAAGCGGGATGGACAGATGTTGATGTAATCATCACCATGCCAACAGTAATGGCAAAAGTAGGTAAGTTAGGTAAGGTACTTGGACCAAGAGGTCTTATGCCAAACCCGAAGTCAGGAACAGTGACCCTTGAAGTTGGAAAAGCAGTGAAAGATGTGAAAGCGGGTAAAGTGGACTTCAAAATTGACAAACAAGGAATTATTCACGCTAGCATAGGTAAGGCTTCCTTCAGTGCCGACATGTTGAAAGACAATGCCACTGAACTTATCAACACGGTGGTTAAGTTAAAACCGGCTTCATCGAAAGGGACATACGTACAAAGTATTACCCTTTCTTCTACAATGAGTCCGGGTGTAATTGTGGATAAGGGTTCGATTGGAGGTCTATAATATTTTTTAAAATGACCAGAGAAGAAAAAGGACAGATTATTGACGTGTTGACGGAGAAGTTTTCTCAACACAATCACTTCTATATTACTGATGCATCAGGTTTGTCGGTTGCGCAGGTCAACGCGTTCCGTAGACTTTGTTTCAAAGCCGGTATTGAATACGGTGTTTACAAAAACACACTAATTCGTAAGGCATTAGAAAAGCAGGAAGGTAATTATGAAGAACTATTTGGTACACTGAAAGGCTTTTCAGGTGTCCTCTTCTCGAAAGAATCGGGAAGCGCACCAGCTAAAGTTATTCAGGAGTACAGAATCAAGCAAAAGGGAAAGCCAGGCTTAAAGGCCGCTTCCATTGAGTCCGCTCTGTTTATCGGAGAGGAACATCTAAACACGCTTTGTGAGTTGAAATCTAAGAATGAACTCATTGGCGATATCATTTCATTGCTTCAATCTCCAGCCAAGAATGTATTGTCTGCATTATTAAGCGGCAAAAACACAGTGGCAGGTTTAGTAAAAGCATTGGAAGAAAGAAAATCAATTTAACGAACTTAAAATTTAACACTTACAATCATGGCTGACGTAAAATCACTTGGCGATCAACTGGTAGAACTTACCGTTAAAGAAGTAAATGAATTAGCTTCTTATCTTAAAGAAACACATGGTATCGAGCCTGCAGCTGCAGCTGTTGTGGCTGGTCCTGCTGCTGGTGCTGCTACCGCTGCTGTTGCCGAAAAAACTAACTTCGATGTTGTATTGAAGGCTGCTGGTCCTAACAAACTTCAGATCGTGAAGCTTGTGAAAGAATTGACTGGTCTTGGCTTGAAGGAAGCTAAAGATGTAGTTGATGGTGCACCTAAAACAATCAAAGAAGGCTTACCTAAAGACGAAGCTGAAAATTTGAAGAAAACACTTGTTGAGGCTGGTGCCGAAATTGAGTTGAAGTAATCTTCGTGAAGACGAAGGGTACCGTCTAATTGGAATGTAGGCTCCATTCCCTCCCGATACATCGGGATGGGACTGGGGTCTTTCCCTATTTATGCCACCTTAAGGCATGTACCCAAAATTGGATTTTTAAATAAGTCTAGTCCAGGAAATTAAAACATAAAGTACCTTGACAAAGAAGACAGCAACTAACAGGATTGACTTCTCATCTATTGAGAAAGTATTGGAATATCCCGATTTTCTGGATATCCAACTTCAATCATTCAAGGATTTTCTCCAAATAGAAACTCCCGCAGAAAAAAGGCAGAACGAAGGTCTCTTCAAAGTTTTTGCTGAGAATTTCCCAATCTCCGATTCACGCGAAAACTTCGTGCTTGAATTTGTTGATTATACCATCGATCCACCCAAGTATGATGTGGATGAGTGCATAGATAGAGGTTTAACCTTCTCTGTGCCATTAAAAGCAAAACTTCGTCTTACTTGTAATGACGAGGACAACGAAGATTTCGAAACCATTGAGCAGGAAGTGTTTCTTGGAAACATTCCGTATATGACTGAGAAAGGCTCCTTTGTAATCAATGGAGCTGAGCGCGTAATTGTATCACAATTGCACCGTTCTCCGGGTGTGTTTTTTGCCATGAGTAAGCACACAAACGGAACGAAGTTATATTCAGCTCGTATCATCCCATTTAAAGGTTCCTGGATCGAATTCGCCACCGATGTAAATGCTGTCATGTATGCATACATTGATCGGAAGAAAAAATTCCCTGTAACTACATTACTACGTGCCATTGGTTATGTACTGATAAAGATATTCTTGATCTCTTCGGACTTTCTGAAGAAATCGAAGCGAATAAAAATACGCTTAAGAAAACGGTGGGCCGCAAGCTGGCGGCACGTGTTTTAAAAACATGGACTGAAGATTTCGTTGATGAAGATACTGGTGAAGTAGTATCGATCGATCGTAACGAGGTGCTGTTGGAGCGTGACCATGTGATCACTGCCGAAGATGTTGACACGATCCTCGAATCTGGCGTTAAGTCAATCATTCTGCACAGAGAAGACGTGAACGTTGCTGACTTCCACATCATCTTCAATACGCTCGCTAAAGATAACTCGAACTCAGAGAAAGAAGCGGTAGAACAAATCTATCGTCAATTAAGAAATACAGAAGCTCCTGATGAGCAAACCGCTCGTGATATTATCCAGAGCTTGTTCTTCAGTGAAAAGCGTTATGATTTAGGTGAAGTTGGTCGCTATAGAATTAATAAGAAGTTAGGTCTTGACCTAAGCTTTGATCAGCGTGTATTAACCACAGAGGATATTATTCTTATCGTTAAATACCTGATTGGTCTTATTAACTCTAAGGCGGTTGTCGATGACATTGACCACTTGAGCAACAGACGTGTAAGAACCGTAGGTGAACAATTATATTCTCAGTTTGGTGTAGGTCTTGCCCGTATGGCCAGAACCATCAAAGAAAGAATGAACGTTCGCGATAATGAAGACTTTAAGCCTGTTGATTTGATCAACGCGCGGACATTGTCTTCAGTAATCAACTCGTTCTTCGGAACCAACCAGCTTTCACAGTTCATGGATCAAACCAATCCATTGGCTGAGATTACTCACAAGCGCAGAATGTCGGCACTCGGGCCAGGCGGTCTCTCCAGAGAGCGCGCGGGTTTTGAGGTTCGTGACGTTCACTATACTCACTATGGTCGCTTGTGTACTATTGAAACTCCTGAAGGCCCGAACATCGGTTTGATTTCGTCTCTCTGCGTTCACGCAAAAGTGAACAAGATGGGCTTTATCGAAACGCCTTACCGTAAAGTAGAAAATGGTAAAGTGAAAGGTAAAGATGTAATCTTCTTAACAGCAGAGGAAGAAGATACACACAACATTGCGCAGGCTAACATTAAAATAAAGCCTAGTGGTGATTTAGAGGAAGACAAAGTGAAGGCTCGCTTTGAAGGAGATTTTCCAGTAGTGGATCCAAAAGATATCCGCTATATGGACATTGCTCCAAATCAAATTGTGTCGATCGCGGCTTCTTTGATTCCATTCCTTGAGCATGATGATGCGAACCGTGCATTGATGGGTTCAAACATGCAACGTCAGGCAGTGCCATTGGTAAGACCAGAGGCTCCTGTTGTTGGTACTGGATTGGAAAGCAGAATCGCACTTGACTCTCGTACATTAGTATTATCAGAAGGCACTGGTACAGTTGAGTTTGTTGATGCTAAGAAAATTGTTGTGAGATACGAAGAGTCTGATGAGCAGCAATTAGTGCGCTTTGACGATGAAGTGAAATCTTACACGTTAATTAAGTTCAGAAGAACCAATCAGGATACTTGTATCAACTTGACTCCATTGGTTAGAAAGGGCGACAGAGTAACGAAAGGACAACCGTTATGTCAGGGTTACGGAACTGCCAACGGAGAGTTAGCGCTTGGTCGCAACCTGTTGGTGGCTTACATGCCTTGGCAAGGATATAACTTCGAGGATGCGATCGTAATTTCTGAACGCGTGGTGCGTGATGATGTTTACACATCCATCCACGTTGAAGAATTTGAATTAGAAGTACGTGATACCAAACGTGGAGAAGAAGAATTGACTTCTGAAATTCCTAACGTTAGCGAAGAAGCGGTAAAGCATCTTGACGAAAATGGTATCATTCGCATAGGAGCTGAAGTGAAAGAAGGCGATATCCTGATTGGTAAGATCACGCCAAAAGGAGAAACCGATCCAACACCAGAAGAAAAATTATTGAGAGCAATCTTTGGTGACAAAGCCGGAGATGTGAAGGATGCTTCGATGAAGGCACCTCCATCATTGAAGGGAGTTGTCATTGAGACTAAGTTATTCTCAAGGCCTAAGCGCGATAAAGATGTGCGTACGAAGTCGAAGAAAGAACTTGATGCATTAAAGAATCGCTATAGCAAAGAATTATCGGATTTACGCAATGAGATGATCAAGAAATTGACCACTCTACTTACTGGCAAAACCAGTCAGGGCGTGAAGCATAAGTTTGGCGATGAGTTGATCAGCAAAGGCGTGAAGTTCTCGGGTAAGGTAATTGAAAATAATCTGTTCCCTGATAAGAACATCTATCGTGATGAAAGCAATTACAATGTGCCTGAGGAGGTGAACTTGATTGTTGACATCAGCCTTGAAGCCTGGACTACAGATGATCACACCAACGATCTGATTGCAGAAGTGGTAAAGAATTATCTGAACAAGAGAAATGTTATTGCCGGTGAATTTAAGCGTGAGCGTTTCACGCTTGAAGTAGGCGATGAACTTCCTGCAGGGATCGTTCAATTAGCAAAAGTTTATGTTGCTAAGAAGCGCAAGTTGAAAGTGGGAGATAAGATGGCCGGTCGTCACGGAAACAAAGGTGTAGTAGCTCGTATCGTTCGCGAAGAAGATATGCCATTCCTGGAAGACGGAACTCCGGTTGACATTTGCTTGAACCCTCTTGGTGTACCCTCTCGTATGAACCTGGGTCAGATTTATGAAACAGTTCTTGCATGGGCAGGTAAGAAATTAGGAAGAACGTATGCTACTCCAATTTTTGACGGAGCATCGTTAGATCAGGTTTCTGCCGAATTGAAAGAAGCTAATCTTCCTGAGTTTGGACGTACGTATCTGTATGATGGTTTGACCGGTGAGAAATTCGATCAACCGGTTACCGTGGGTATCGCTTACATGTTGAAACTGGGTCACTTGGAGGATGATAAGATGCATGCACGTTCTATCGGACCGTACTCACTTATTACGCAACAGCCTCTTGGTGGTAAAGCGCAATTTGGTGGTCAGCGTTTCGGAGAAATGGAAGTGTGGGCGATTGAAGCATTCGGTGCATCGCATATTCTTCAGGAAATCCTTACGATTAAGTCTGATGATGTGATTGGTAGAGCTAAGGCTTACGAATCAATCGTGAAAGGTGAAACCATGAGGAAGCCAAATATCCCTGAATCCTTCAATGTACTTGTACATGAACTCAGAGGTCTGGCACTGGAGATCACAATGGATTGAAAGTCAATAGTCGATAGTCTATAGTGAACAGCGCTATGGACTATCGACCATCGACTTTGGACTTATAATTGAATTAGTTAACTGAAAAAACACACAGCATGTCTTTCAGAAAAAATAAAAAGATCAACAACGATTTCTCGAAAATCACCATCAGCTTAGCCTCTCCTGAATCAATTCTGGAAAGTTCGCACGGTGAAGTAACACAACCAGAAACCATCAACTACAGGACTTATAAGCCGGAGATGGGTGGATTGTTTTGCGAACGAATTTTCGGTCCTGTAAAGGATTGGGAATGTCATTGCGGCAAGTACAAGCGTATCCGTTATAAGGGTATCATTTGCGACCGTTGCGGTGTTGAGGTTACAGAAAAGAAAGTGAGACGCGAGCGCATGGGTCACATTGAACTCGTGGTGCCTGTTGCTCACATTTGGTATTTCCGTTCACTGCCAAATAAGATCGGTTATTTGTTAGGTCTGCCTACCAAGAAATTGGATCAGATCATTTATTACGAGCGTTACGTGGTTATTCAAGCTGGGGTGAAAGAAGAAGATGGTGTGAACCGTCTTGATTTCCTTACCGAAGAAGAGTTCCTTGATATCCTTGATAAATTACCTCGCGAGAATCAATTGTTGGATGACAATGATCCTAAGAAATTCATCGCTAAGATGGGTGCGGACGCACTGGAGATGTTATTGTCTCGTGTGAATCTGGACGAGTTATCTTATGAA
Source organism: Cytophagales bacterium (assembly GCA_031416795.1). Taxonomy (GTDB): domain Bacteria; phylum Bacteroidota; class Bacteroidia; order Cytophagales; family Cyclobacteriaceae; genus ELB16-189. Next base: position 17,606 of record JANOUH010000085.1, read on the forward strand.
TTGCGCAATCAGGCGGCTACTGATACTTCCCAACAGCGCAAGGCAGAAGCCTTAAAGCGTTTGAAAGTAGTTGAAGCATTCCGTGATGCAAATACAAGAATTGAAAACCGTCCTCAGTGGATGACCATTAAGATGGTTCCTGTGATCCCACCGGAATTGCGTCCATTGGTGCCATTGGATGGTGGTCGTTTTGCTACATCAGATTTGAATGATCTTTACAGGCGCGTTATTATCCGTAACAACCGTCTTAAGAGATTGATCGATATTAAAGCTCCTGAAGTTATTCTCCGTAACGAGAAGCGTATGCTACAGGAAGCGGTTGACTCCTTGTTTGACAATTCACGTAAAGTCAATGCAGTTCGTTCAGACGGTAACCGTGCATTGAAGTCATTGAGTGATATGCTGAAAGGTAAGCAAGGACGTTTCCGTCAGAATTTGCTTGGTAAGCGTGTTGACTACTCTGGCCGTTCGGTTATTGTTGTAGGCCCTGAATTGAAATTGCATGAGTGCGGTTTGCCTAAGGATATGGCGGCTGAATTATTCAAGCCATTTATTATTCGCAAACTGATCGAAAGAGGTATTGTTAAGACTGTGAAGTCAGCTAAGAAAATAGTTGATCGCAAGGATCCTGTAGTGTGGGACATTTTGGAAAACGTATTGAAAGGACATCCAGTTCTTTTGAATCGTGCGCCAACCCTTCACCGTTTAGGTATTCAGGCTTTCCAACCCAAGTTAATTGAAGGAAAAGCAATTCAGTTGCACCCGTTAGTATGTACTGCGTTCAACGCTGACTTTGACGGTGACCAGATGGCCGTTCACGTGCCACTTGGTCAGGAAGCAATTCTGGAGGCTTCTACGTTGATGCTCTCTTCTCATAACATTCTTAACCCTGCCAATGGAGCGCCTATTACCGTTCCTTCTCAGGACATGGTGTTGGGGCTTTATTATTTGACCAAGGGAAGAAAAGGTGAGAAGGGTGAAGGCAAGACTTTCTATTCACCTGAAGAGGTAATCATTGCTTATAACGAAGGCAAGCTTTCAAAGCACGCTATCGTGAAAGTAAGAGTGAACATAAAAGATAGGAAAACGGGAATCATCAGCAATAAGCTTACAGAGACTGTTGCGGGTCGCGTGATTTTCAATGAGGTAGTTCCTGTAGAAGTAGGATTTGTTGATGAACTTTTAACAAAGAAGAAACTTCAGACCATCATCGCAGAAGTATTTAAGTATGCTGGACAAGCTAAGACTGCGAAATTCTTAGATGACATCAAGGACATTGGTTTCCAGATGGCCTATAAGGGAGGTTTGTCAATGGGACTTGGCGATGTTAAAGTTCCTGATGAAAAGAAAAAACTAGTAGAGGAGGCTCAGAAGGAAGTTGCTTCAGTATGGAACAACTACATGATGGGTCTTATCACTGATAACGAGCGTTACAACCAGGTGATTGATATCTGGACTCGTACCAATACGATGTTGACCAACACGCTGATGAAGCAGTTGGAAGAAGATCAGCAAGGATTCAACTCAATCTATATGATGATGCACTCAGGAGCCCGTGGTTCAAGAGAGCAGATTCGTCAGTTGGGTGGTATGAGGGGTCTGATGGCTAAGCCTCAGAAAAACCTTGCGGGTTCAGTAGGTTCAATTATTGAGAACCCAATTCTTTCAAACTTCAAAGAAGGATTGGATGTATTGGAGTACTTTATCTCTACACACGGTGCACGTAAAGGTCTTGCTGATACAGCGTTGAAAACTGCCGATGCTGGTTACTTAACCAGACGATTAGTAGACGTTGCACAGGACTTGGTGGTTACTGAAGAAGATTGTGGTACACTACGTGGATTGAAAGTAACAGCATTGAAAGACAACGAAGATATCGTTGAGCCTTTGTCTGAACGTATCTTAGGTCGCGTAACAGTACATGACATTTACGATCCTATCACTGAAGAATTAATTTGCCCCGCTAACGAGGAAATCACTGATGAGGTGGCTAAGAGGATCGAAGAAACCAGCATTGAAGAAGTTGAAATTCGTTCAGTATTGACTTGCGAAACGAAGATTGGTGGTTGCGCGAAATGCTACGGCAGAAACCTGGCCACAGGTAAAATGGTACAGGCAGGTGAAGCAGTAGGTGTAATCGCAGCTCAATCATTTGGTGAGCCTGGTACTCAGCTGACACTTCGTACCTTCCACGTGGGTGGTACTGCATCTAACATTGCGGTTGATGCAAACATTAAAGCGAAGTTCACCGGTACTGTTGAGTTTGAAGCCATCCGTACGGTAGATACAACAGATCGTGATGACAATAAAGTGAAGGTAGTCATGGGCCGTACTGGAGAAATCAGAATTCTCGATGGTGAGAAGCGTGTACTCATTTCAAATAACGTTCCTTACGGAACTTTCCTGAGAGTAAAAGACGGCCAGAAAGTCGAGAAAGGTGAGGAGCTTTGCTACTGGGATCCTTACAACGCTGTTATTCTATCTGAGTTTGATGGAGAAATTGCCTATGAGGCGATCATTGAAGGTATCACTTTCAAGGAGGAGTCAGATGAGCAGACTGGTCACCGTGAAAAAGTGATCACGGATACTCGTGATAAGACTAAGAACCCTGCCATCATCGTAAATGGTAAGAACGATACGAAGGGTTATAACATACCAGTAGGGGCGCACTTAGCTGTGGATGAAGGTGAGAAAATCAAAGCAGGTCAAGTGCTTGCAAAGATTCCTCGCACCATGGGTAAGTCAAGAGATATCACAGGAGGGTTGCCACGTGTAACGGAATTGTTTGAAGCTCGTAATCCATCAAACCCGGCTGTGGTGAGTGAGATTGACGGTGTCGTTACGTATGGCGGTATTAAGCGTGGTAATCGTGAAATCTTCATCGAATCAAAAGATGGAGTTCAGAAGCGCTACTTAGTGCCATTGTCTAAGCACATCCTTGTTCAGGACAATGACTTTGTGAAAGCAGGTCAGCCATTGTCAGACGGAGCCATTACACCATCAGATATTCTTTCGATCAAGGGACCTACTGCTGTGCAGGAGTACCTGGTGAATGAAATTCAGGAAGTGTATCGCTTGCAGGGTGTGAAAATCAATGACAAGCATATCGAGTGTATCGTTAGCCAGATGATGCAGAAAGTGGAGATCATCGATTCAGGTGATACTACCTTCTTGCCTGGTGAATATGTTGACAAGTTCGAATTCCGTGAGGAGAACGACCGCGTGCTTGATAAGAAAGTTGTTCTTGATGCAGGAGACTCTCAACGCTTCAAAGTAGGACAGATCATCAGTCCTCGCGAGTTACGTGATGAAAACTCGTCCTTGAAGAGAAGAGATCAGAAGGTATCAGAAGTTCGCGATGCCTTATCAGCAGTATCTAGACCTACACTTCAAGGTATCACTCAGGCATCATTGAAAACTGAAAGCTGGCTATCAGCTGCATCGTTCCAGGAAACTACGAAGGTGCTTAGCGAAGCTGCGATCCGCGGTAAAGCAGATCAGTTGATGGGATTAAAAGAAAATGTGATTGTTGGTCACTTGATCCCAGCCGGTACAGGTCAGAGAAGATTCAATGATATGATTGTTGGCTCGGAAGAGGAATACCAGAGACTGGTAGATGCTCCTGAGAGAAAATCAAAAGAAAGAGAGTTACAAGATTAAAACTAAGACCCCCTCCGAAATGGAGGGGGTTTAATTTTTATTTATATGGCTGACGAAAAGAAAAATCCTGCCCCTAATCAAATTAACATTGAGTTGTCTGAAGAAATAGCTGAGGGTATTTACTCCAATCTGGCTATGATCGCTCATTCAAACAGTGAGTTTGTCATTGATTTTATCCGATTAATGCCTGGTGTACCTAAGGCAAGAGTGAAGTCCAGGGTAATTATAACCCCTGAGCATGCTAAAAGGCTGCTAGCCGCTTTAAAGGACAATATAAATAAGTATGAGGCTACGTTTGGGCCAATTAAGCAAACTAATGAGGCTCCTCAGTTTCCTATGAATTTTGGTGGCACAATAGGCGAAGCCTAATCTTGTAGAAAGTATTTAGTCTTTCAATTTGAATTGAGATGAGGTGTTCTCAAGAAACACCTTATCACATATTGTCATCAAGCCATCGAACTTAAAAGGGTCAGCACTCCATCTTGGAAGTTTTAAAACTCCAATTCTCCCCTAAGGACAAATTAATTTAATAACTTAGTTCGGTTAAAATTCAGCTAACGAATCAATGTCGTATGACTGGATTCAATCGGTTATAGTTGCCTAATAAAAAACATTTCAATTTTTTATGCGTATTGGAATGAAAGGCCAGCGGAAAATCTCTTTTATGAACAAACAATTAATCATAATATTTTTTGCTTTTTCAGGTTTCAATCTCCAGGGCCAAAGCATAATTGGCAAAGTTCTGGATTCAAAAACATTAGAAGCTTTACCCTTTGCTAACGTCTTTCTCAACAACACCACTATTGGAACGACAACAGATACTAATGGGGATTTTAGGTTGAACTCCATTAAAGAGCCAGGAACATTTGAGATTGTATTTTCCTTCGTTGGATATGAATCCTATAAAACAAAAGTGAATGTTGGTGATGGCATACTGAACATGGGTACCATCAGATTGAAACCGTCAGAGATTGAATTAAATACTGTTGAGGTGCAAGGCACACGTGATAAGGAGTGGGAGAAGAAGTTAAAGAAGTTCAAAAAGATTTTTCTCGGTGAAGATAAATTGTCAGCCTCATCTACCATTCTTAACCCATGGGTGATTGATTTTCCGCCTGATAACGACGGAAAATTCATTGCTAAGGCTATTGCACCTATCGAAATTCAAAATGATGGATTGGGGTATAAAATTATTTTTTATTTGTCTAACTTCTGGAGTGATGGCACGGGTTATTCGATAATTGGCAACGCTCGATTTACTGAATTAAAAAGTGTAGATGCTAGTGAGTTACTAAAATGGCAAGAGAATAGAAAAAAATCATATCAGCACTCAACACACCATTTATTCAAATCTATAATTGAAAACAGAATATATGGAGAAGGGTTTAAGCTCTATACGGAGACAGATGCCTATAAAAACGCATTCACACGATCATCTGAATTCTATTCGGAATTGGGTAAAACGGTGATATCCTATGATACAATAGGTTTGGTCGTGCCTGATAAAGAAAAAGGGTTCTATAGAATAAATCTGAAGGGAAGAGTGGAAGTACACTACCGTAAAGAAAAGGCGTTGGTGCGAGTTTACCGTGATGTATATGGGCCAGTCAGTTGGATTCGGTTAAGTAAGGATTATGTAATTGTAAATGAAGATGGGTTTGCTAAGAACCCTACCGAGGTTGTTGTTTCGGGAGACATGAGTTCTGTCCGGGTTGCGGGCATGCTTCCCCTTGACTATAAACCAATGCTTGTGACAGATGATGCTGTTAATGAAATTAATTTCTCCATGTATCAGGAGCAGATGTATGTACATACTGATAAACCATATTACTATCCTGGAGAAACGATTTGGTTTAAAGGATATGTAAACTATGCTACACCTGCATGGCGTGATTCATTGAGTCGTACCGTTTATGTTGAGCTTGTTGATAGGGAAACAAAAACTGTAGTGAGGTCAAAGACATTGAAGATTGCGAGTGGCGTTTTCGATAATAACTTTAGATTATCTGACACCTTGGCTGCGAAAATGTATTACATACGGGCATATACTAATTTCAATAGAAATTTTGGTGATGAAGATCTATACATTAAACCTCTTCCCGTCCTAAACATCACTGACAAAGTGAACTATAACACACAGGTAAAGTATGAAACGTCTGAAGAAGGTTTTCTCACCATCAGTACAGATAAAAAATCGTATAAGCCAAGAGAAAAGATAACCCTTTCATTAAAATTAATGGATGATAACAATGAGGCAGTTTCAGGCAATTTATCGGTAACCGTTGTTGATTCCATGCAGGTAGCTCCAGTTAAAATTTCGGGCACTATCCTGGAGGATTATCCTCTTAAGGAAATACCAGATAATCGGATAAATAAAGAGTTGCCATTTCAAGTTGAATATGGCATAAATTTTTCGGGTCGTTTTCTTAATGAAAGTGATAAGCCTGAAAAAGCGATGCTTAACATCTTGCAATTGAATCCAAATTACTTCCTCATGGCTCAATCTGATGAGGAGGGTATTTTTAAGGTCAGTGGTTTGTCCTTTTATGATACCGCAATATTTTCTGTTCAATCAAGCCGCGGCAAGGGCAATGCCTATGGCCTGGGCGAATGGGTTAAAAGCACACCAGCCTCAATTGATTTTAAAGAGCTCGATAATCAGGTTGAAATAATTAAAACAGATTTGACCCAGCGGATTCTATCAGAATTCGAAGCCCCTAAAGGCACCCGGGTATTGCAGGAAGTAGTGGTAAAGTCGACAAAAATTGAAGAGGAATATAAAGGGGAATACCGTGTAAAACGTTCTTATGGTAAACCGGACCATGTGATTAAGCGAAGCGACTTAAACCTGAATTATGGAAATTTGCTCCTTGCGCTGCCAGGTAAAGTACCGGGTTTAACAGTAAGACAGTCCTACAGCGAGGGTCAGGGAATGCGTTGGGTAGTTTATGTAGAGCGTGGAAAAAACAATTCAATCAGTAATGGGAAAGAAGTAATCGTGACCGTGAATGATGTTTTGATGAGTGGAACCCCAGAAGAGATTTTATCAAATATAGACCCAGCCATCGTGGAGACGATCGAAGTGAAGAAAGGAATAAATGTTTTGTATGGATCGCTGGGGGGAAGTGGTGTCGTATCGATTTATACTAAGAAGGATTATCAACAAAATGAGAGCACTAAATCAATGTCAATGATGAAGGTGCCAGGATATTCTCGTGCGCGGGAATTTAGTGCACCGGATTATAGCGATCCCCAAACGGATACAACTCAAGCTGACTACCGCTCTACGATTTATTGGAATCAGGAGGTTATAACAGATGACAAGACAGGATTAGCATCAGTTTCATTTTTTGCCACCGACTTGCCCGGTAAGTATCGGATAGAGGTTGAGGGCGTTAACCAAAACGGTGAGCCCGTTCGAGGTTCTTACTTTATAAATATTGAGAATAAATAAGGAAATGAAGTTTAAATAAATTGAAAGAGAGCCTTCCCAAATCTTAACTTTGTGCTTATACACCGAATGTTTCGGTCTAGATCCATACGCGCTAGATCATGTACTTTAAAAAATTTTTGGGTAAAATGGTTAATGGAGTGCAATTTTGAAGTTTTGGTTAAATTAAATCTCACAATTAAGACCTCTGGGAAAGCGCCTATCTAGGCCCCTGAAAATTCTTTAAATAAAGGTTTTGTATCCTTCCATTCTTTAAATACCTTTGCAGTCCTTATTTTTGAAGGGTTTTAAAATAATATATAAATGCCTACCATTCAGCAACTTGTAAGAAAAGGAAGAAAGAAACTGACTTTTAAGTCAAAATCTCCTGCTCTCGATTCTTGCCCCCAGCGTAGGGGAGTGTGCACACGTGTGTACACAACAACCCCTAAAAAGCCAAATTCAGCCATGAGAAAAGTGGCTCGTGTGCGCTTAACAAACCATAAAGAGGTGAACGCATATATCCCTGGTGAAGGCCACAACCTTCAGGAGCACTCCATCGTGCTAATCCGTGGTGGAAGGGTTAAAGACCTTCCAGGTGTGCGCTATCACATCGTTCGCGGTGCGTTGGATACATCAGGTGTTAGTGGCCGCCTTCAAAGCCGTTCAAAATATGGTGCTAAAAGACCGAAAGCCGGTGCAGCTGCCAAAGGCGCTCCTGCTAAAGGTGCTCCAGCTAAAGGTAAAAAATAAGTAAAAGAGCTATGAGAAAGTCGAAACCTAAAAAAAGATATCTACTACCTGATCCTAAATTTGGTGATACCCTCGTAACCAAGTTTGTAAACTACATGATGGAGAGCGGTAAGAAAAGTGTTGCTTATAACACCTTCTACGATGCGATTGCACAGGTAGAAAAGAAACTGGCTGGTGAGCCTGGACTTGAAGTATGGAAGCGTGCCATGAATAATGTGATGCCTGCTGTGGAAGTAAAAAGCCGCAGAGTGGGAGGAGCAACTTTTCAGGTACCTGTTGAAATCCGTCCTGAGCGTAAAATCAATCTTTCCATCAAATGGTTGATTGACTATGCACGTGCTCGCGGTGAAAAAACCATGATGGACAAATTGGCTGCAGAAATCATTGCCGCATCAAAAGGCGAAGGTGCTGCTATCAAGAAGAAAGACGATACTCACCGCATGGCTGAGGCGAACAAAGCATTTTCACATTTCAGATTTTAATCCTACATGGCAAGAGATTTAAAATACACCAGAAACATTGGTATTGCTGCGCACATTGATGCCGGTAAGACCACAACCACGGAGCGTATCCTTTACTACTCTGGTGTAAGTCACAAAATTGGTGAAGTGCATGAAGGAGCGGCTACCATGGACTGGATGGCACAAGAGCAAGAGCGTGGTATCACGATCACGTCTGCCGCCACTACTGTAAATTGGAAGTACCGTAAAAATGAATATCACGTCAACATTATCGATACACCTGGTCACGTGGATTTTACTGTTGAAGTAAACCGCTCACTTCGCGTATTAGATGGTTTGGTTTTTCTATTTAGTTCTGTCGATGGTGTGGAGCCTCAATCAGAAACAAACTGGCGTCTGGCTGACAATTACAAGGTGGCTCGTATCGGGTTCGTAAATAAAATGGACCGTTCTGGTGCAGACTTCCTTGGAGTCTGCAAGCAGGTGAAAGAGAAATTGGGAAGCAAGGCTGTTGCATTACAGTTGCCGATAGGTTCCGAAGAGAACTTTAAAGGTGTTGTTGACTTGATTAACAACCGCGGGGTGATCTGGAACGAACACGATAAAGGAATGACCTTTCAGGAGGTTCCAATTCCTGATGATATGGTGGATGAAGTTAAGGAGTATCGCGAAAAACTTCTTGAAGCTGTCGCTGAATATGATGAGACCTTGATCGAGAAGTTTTTTGATGATCCAAGTTCAATCTCTGAAGCAGAAATTTTAACAGCACTTCGTAAGGCAACAATCGATATGAAGATTGTGCCTATGGTGTGTGGATCTTCTTTTAAGAATAAAGGAGTTCAAACCTTGCTGGATTATGTGATGGAATTACTTCCTTCACCCCTTGACAAGGATATAATTATAGGAACAGACCCTGATACAGAGGAGGAAGTAGAGATTCGCCCTGATGAGAAGGAGCCATTTGTAGGCTTGGCATTTAAAATTGCAACTGATCCATTCGTAGGTCGTTTATGTTTCGTTCGCGCCTATTCAGGTGTGTTAGATTCAGGTTCATACATTCACAACACTCGTTCAGGGCAGAAGGAAAGAATTTCACGCGTGTTTCAAATGCATGCCAATAAGCAAAACCAAATTGATCGTCTTCCCGCAGGTGATATTGGCGCTGTTGTAGGTTTTAAGGACATTAAGACTGGTGATACACTATGTGATGAAAAACGCCTGGTAGTGTTAGAGTCTATGAATTTCCCTGAGCCTGTCATCGGTTATGCAATCGAGCCTAAGAAGCAGGTTGATGCCGATAAGTTAGGCATGGCTATCTCTAAATTAGTAGAAGAAGATCCTACGCTTCGCGTTAATACAGATCAGGAAACTGGTCAGACTATTCTTCGCGGAATGGGTGAATTGCACCTTGAAATTATCATCGATCGTTTGAAGCGTGAATTCAAAGTAGAGATCAACCAGGGAGCTCCTCAGGTTGCCTATAAAGAATCGCTTACCAAATCGATTGAGCATAAGGAAGTTTATAAGAAGCAGACTGGTGGTCGTGGTAAATTTGCTGATATCTTATTCGAGATCGGACCACGCGAACTAGGACCAGAAGATAAGCCAGGCCTTGAGTTTGTGAATGATATCGTGGGTGGTGTTATTCCTCGTGAATTCATCCCTGCAATTCAGAAGGGTTTCGAACAATCTATGGGCAATGGTCCTTTAGCTGGATATCCAATCGATTCAATGAAGGTGCGTTTGTTCCATGGTTCATTCCACGATGTTGACTCTGATGCACTGTCATTTGAATTGGCCGCTCGTATAGGCTTTAGGGAGGCTGCCCGCAAGTGCGGACCTCAATTGCTTGAGCCAATCATGGGTGTTGAAGTAATCTCTCCAGATGAGTACACTGGTTCTGTAACGGGTGACTTGAACAGAAGAAGAGGTATGATGAAAGGCATGGACACCCGCGGTGGAGCACAAGTTATTAAGGCAGATGTGCCATTGTCTGAGTTGTTCGGCTACGTAACAGATTTGAGAACAATCACTTCAGGACGTGCCTCAGCAACACTTACATTCTCTCATTATTCACCGGTTCCACGGAATCTTGCCGATAAAGTAATTGACGAAGTAAAAGGCGCTCTTGCCGCAAAATAAATATCTAAAAGACGTTTAGATTATGAATCAGAAAATCAGAATTAAACTCAAGTCTTACGACCACAATCTGGTTGATAAGTCTTCAGAAAAAATCGTGCGTGCAGTAAAAGCTACTGGCGCTGTGGTAAGTGGTCCTATTCCACTCCCAACAGAAAAAGAGAAATTTACGGTACTCCGTTCACCACACGTAAATAAAAAGTCACGTGAGCAATTTCAACTGTGCACCTACAAGCGATTGGTAGATATCTATTCTAACAGCGCAAAGACAGTGGATGCATTGATGAAACTTGAGCTTCCTAGCGGAGTAGATGTTGAAATTAAAGTATAGAAATAGTAACGTTTTTGTTTTTCTCAAAGGCACCTCGAATCAGGTGCTTTTTTGTTAAATCTGATTTTTAATTAAGGAGCACAGATCATTTTGCACCCCCGTGGCTAATGACTTTTTCAATTCATAATTTACACTAACTTCATGGCCCTATAATTTTTATGGCATTACTTGAAAAGAAACTGATCGTTAAAAAGTCGACTTTACCTGGTGCAGGTAAGGGTTTATTTACAAAAGTGTTTGTACCAAAAGGTACGCGCATCGTAGAATACAAGGGGCAAATTGTTACCTGGAAGGAAATAGAGAAGATGGCCGATGACCGTAACGGTTATGTTTTCTTTTTTAATAATAAACATTGCATTGATGCATGGAAAACAAAAAAAGGAGTGGCTCACTTTGCCAATGATGCACGTGGCATAGTGCGCGTAGAAGGCGTGAAGAACAATTCAGAATATGTTACAGAAAAGAAGCGTTGCTATATAGAGGCAGCAAAGGATATTCCAGCGGCCTCGGAAATTCTGGTAGGATATGGTGCTGAGTATTGGCAAGTGATCCGATACAATATCAGATTAGAGCAGAAGAATAGGGAGAAAGCGGGTAAGAAAGTTGCTAAGGATGAATTGCCACACCACAGAGCAGCTAAGAGAATCAACAAGAATAAGAAGTGAAATTCTATCCTAGTTTTTTTTGACCTCTGATTTAGCTTTTTCAATAGACTCACTGATCAGTTCTTTTACTTTCCTGATTTCTTCCATTTCAGATTCAAGATACTCCCGTGCTTTTTCCTGATCTACAGAGTCAGCTAATGGATTAAACTCATGTATGCGATGCATCCAATTCATCATTGAATTGTTTGCTGAGTCAAGGTTTGAGATGGCATTCTCTAATTCTTGTTTTCTTTCAAGCACCATATCTGGCGAGTTTGCTATTTGTTCCTGCAACTCTCTTTTTAGCCTCATGATATCATCCATTTTTGGCATTACCTCATCATGAATACCCATCATTTGATTATAGAGAGCCTGATTCGGTCCTTCCTCTTGAGTTTGATTGCTGTCGTGATTCATAGTTGAATGATCACCGGATTTAGTGCAACTAAGGACAGAAAATATAGCCAACAAGGCGATTAATTGAAGCGATTTCATAGGTGTCTTTTTCGTTAAGTAAAGGTACGTCAATTCATGCGAGCTTACCAATGTTACTAACAAGGGTTAGTTAATAATCAAATATTCCAATTTTTTTTAAAGGATTTTTGCAGAAACGATTTTTTTCATCTTTCTTTCGAAAGTTATTAAGCATATGAACAGCAGCCGATTTTATTTCTTTTACTTTTTTTATCAATCCTCTAAGGGACTTGAAAGAGAATCGGTTTGTTAAAAGATAAAGACAAAGAAACTCAAAAAGTCCCGGCAAACCCGGGACTTTTTGTTTTAAGACAGTTTTATAAAATGTTATGAGCAAAAAGAAGAAGTTAAAAATTGCAATCCAGGGTATCACAACCAGTTTCCACGAGGTGGCTGCATTTACTTATTTTCAACAGCCTGTTACTACCATTGAATGTCTTTCATTTCATGCGCTGTGCGAATCATTAAAAAATGGCGAAGCAGATTATGCCGTTATGGCTATTGAGAATTCCATTGCCGGTAGTATTCTTCCAAACTATTTCCTTCTTCAGGAGTATCACTTCTCCATCGTAGGTGAAATCTATTTGCCTATTCATATGCACTTGCTTGCCTTGCCAGGTGTGGAATTGAAAGACATAAAAAATATTGAGTCACACCCGATGGCCATTCGTCAGTGTTCTGATTATCTATATAAACTGAAGGGTGTGCAGATTATGGAGAGTGATGACACAGCCCTTTCTGCCAGAAAAGTAAAAGAAAAGAAACTCAAGGATACTGCAGCCATTGCCAATGAATATGCAGCAAAGAAATTTGGATTGAATATTTTGGAGAAGAGAATCGAAACCCATAAAAAGAATTTCACTCGTTTCCTTATCCTTACCAGAAAGACAAACACTTCTATTGATAGCAACAAAGCCTCTATTTCATTTGAAGTAGCGAATGAGGTGGGAAGTCTAGCAGAAGCGCTGATGACTTTTAAAACCAATAGCATTAATCTTACAAAAATTCAATCGATACCGATTATTGGAAAACCCAATGAGTATTCTATTCACGTTGATTTAGAGTGGAAGAAAAGAAAGAGTTATGATGTAGCGATTCAGCAGGTATTACGCCAGGTGCGTAACCTGAATATTTTAGGAGAGTATAAGAAAGCGAAAATTGAATACAGATGAGTAACAGGGTTAAATCGGCAGATCGAATAGCCAACGTAGAAGAATACTACTTCAGCAAAAAACTGGCGGAAGTGAGAGGCTTGGATTCACCAGAGTTAAGAGTAATCAATCTCGGCATTGGTAGTCCGGATCAGGCTCCATCGGCAGATACAATTAAAGCGTTAACGGTAACAGCACAACAACCAGGCAGTCATGGTTACCAGAGCTACAAAGGCATTCCTGAATTACGGAAGTCAATTGCCAACTTTTATACCAACACCTACCAGGTAAATTTAAATCCTGAAACCGACATACTTCCATTGATGGGATCGAAGGAAGGCATTATGCACATTGCCATGGCATTTGTGAATCAAGGTGATGAAGTATTAATACCGAACCCAGGTTATCCAACCTATTCATCAGTAGCGAAATTGGTAGGCGCGAAAATTAAAACCTATGATTTAAAGGAGGATCTTGATTGGGGCGTGGATATGGAGTCGTTAAGAAAAAGCGATTTATCGAAAGTGAAAATCATGTGGGTGAATTATCCTCACATGCCTACCGGCAGAGTGGCATCAAAAGCAGAGTTAACTGAACTCGTGCAATTGGCGAGACAAAATAATTTTCTAATTGTAAATGATAACCCATATTCACTAATTCTAAATGATGCTCCGCTTAGCATTCTTTCCATTGAAGGTGCCGAAGATGTAGCATTGGAATTAAACTCATTGAGCAAGTCGCATAACATGGCTGG
>JANOUH010000086.1:0-2963 GCA_031416795.1 Cytophagales bacterium
GAAGTTTCGGGCAATTCCCGTAAGGCCAGATTGAGTGCCTTGGCTTTCGACCTTGGCGTAAGATCCATGATCACCACCTTGCAACCCATCGTTTCCAGCTTAACACATGTTGAGGGCTTCAATGAGTCTGCGATAACAATAACATCGAAGCATTTTGGATCATAGTTCAAGAGAAGCGCCCGGGAGGCACTGTCCAGAATAATGTCATCTTCCTTATAGACAGGAAGTAGAATGGCAATTCGATTAACCAGGTTTTCAGAGTCCTTGCCGTGCCAGGCTTGTTTTTTTAAAGACGCCAGCGCGAAAACCAAAAGATATGTGCCTGTTGCAAGGCCATATAAAGATATCATCCATAATAGTATCATAGTTCAAAACTATGCTAACAAGAAGTCTTGGCTTTTAAATTTCGACTAATCAGGCCTGCTTGTTCGATGAAACCGATTGGTTTTTCGATAAGGTTTTGGGATCACTATATTTCCAGACGACAACGATGCTCAGGTAAATAATAATACCTGTTGGCATCTGGCCCCATACCTGATTGCCATAACTTGCCACGGCAATGCCCGCTGCGCCCGCATAAAGGGCAATGAGGAGTTGCTTTATGTTACTTTCCTCCATGGCTATGATTCGTTTAAATCCGCTGATCAGGAAATATATTACGAAGGAAAGAAAAAGAGCAAGACCAGGAAATCCTTGTTCAGCGGCAATCTTTACATACCAACTATCGAGGGCAAGGTTTGCAAGAAATGAGTTTGGATTGAAACGCAAACCCCAATAGCCAGCCGAACCAACTCCCCCGCCAAAAGGATGATCTTTTAAATATTCGATTAACTTTTTTTGATTTTCAATTCTTACCTGGAAGGAAGCGTTATTAGGATCTAATGCCGTGCGCATACGCTGTACTTCATAAATACTACTTCCTATAGATGTGTATTTTAACGTGCCATAGGCAGCTCCCATGATGGTCATTCCAATAATGACCAATCGCCAGTTTCTTTTCAAGAGAAGAAAAGCCACAGCCCCAACGACAGGAACAGCCAGTGCTCCACGCGTTCCAGATATCATCAGTCCATAAAAAAAAATAAGGCCTGATATTGCTGCCATGATTCGCCATGTCCCTTTCGTTTGTATAGCGAGCACAAGGGCAACAATACTTGCATGCCCCATTGAAGCGCCAAACTGACCAGAGTCGCTGTAGAAGGAAAACACTCTTAACTTTCCAAAAAGCAAATGTGTACTTAAATTACCTGGCTCCGAAAGCCAAATCTTTTCAGCATAGTCAAGGCCGATATAAAGTTGCTTCATTCCCCACAACACACCCAGTAACGAAAATCCAAACCAGATCATCATCATGATCTTTATCTCTTTCTTATTATCCAATAACAAAAAGGCAAGCGGCACAATCAGCAGCATGTATAGCGCCACCCCCCGTACCGCATAGAACCAGCCAATAAATGTTGGCGCTTCAGGATTGATCAATTCAAACACGTTATAGCCAAACCATAAGAGCGTAAATACGATTATAGCATTGCGCAGTTTTGCCACTGGAAACGGAACATTGAAATTTTTAATGAAGTAGACCACCCATGTAGCAACCAGGAGAATATCAACACCCAGGCCCAGGGCAGATCCGGATTCTGAAAGTATGTATCGCTTAATGCCGACACCTAAAAAAGCCCACACAATGGTGAGGTATAATCCCAGTATCGGGCTTCGTAAAAAAAAAATAACACCTGCCAGAATGGAAGGTATGATGATAAGAAAAATTGCCAGTAACAGATTTTGTGTCGTCAACAGATAAGTCAGCATAATACACAAGGCGAGCGCTACGATAAGTGCTTTTTGCTGATGGTTCACGGCTTTGAAATCAGGAACAGTTTGAAATTTATATAGTTTGGTTGATCGGGCGAAGCTTTGTGTATTACTAACCACCCACCCAGAATCACCCCTAAAATAAAAGTAATTATGGAGGTGATCGCAACAGCCAGCGGTGTTTTAAAAATAATAATCGCAAGCACATCGGCCAATACATTCAAAATAAGCATTGCCATGACTTTGATCATGTTCAGGTCCGGACGACCAATGGCTTCGAGGAACAACCCGATATACCGATCGGCAGGAATCAGTAAGCAATATACGGCCATGATCTGCAGAATAGCCACGCTATCGCTGTATTGGTTTCCAGAAAGTAATTCAATCAAATAAGGAGCAAGAACACCCAGCAAAATAGCGATAGGTAAAATCGTTAAGGTCGTTTTAGCAGTTTGATTTACTAGAAAGTGTAATGCTTTCCTGGTTTCGCCTGTTTTTATTAGTCGTGCGAGTTGATTGTAATGAACGGCACCGGCACTGCGGACAGGCAGTTCAATGAATTCAAGAAATCGTGCGGCTACTCCATATACTCCGGTTGCTGCGCTTCCAAGATAATGACTGATCAGAAACGTATCTGAGCTACGAAGCAAGTTCGAAGCTAACTGTGATGGCGTAGCGTACCTGGCAAACCAAACCAATTTACTGATCACCTCTCTGGACAATTGACGCCATTTTATTTTCGGCAACATACCCATCGAAATCAACAAAATACCAGTGATCGCATTGCATAAGGAAGTGATGTAAATAATATCTGTTTTGTTCGCCAAATAGAAAAAAACGATGACCACTAAAAGAAAGCGGTTCAGTAAACGCAAAATCAATATCCCATGAAAGCGATTATTCATCTGAAGCCACCATTCACCAAGCAACATAATGGCGCCTGAAAGCATTATCCAGGGATAAAACATGAAGAAAAAATATAATGAAGGGCTATCCGAAACAACGAATGACAGGAATAAGCAGAGAATGGCTTGCAATACACTGATGCCGGCAAAGAGAACAGAGACAGAATAAAAGATATTTCTCTTTTTTATTTTTGACACACCGGCCGCTTGCTGCAAAAAGCCAGTGAATAAAAGACCGGTTTTAAA
>JANOUH010000087.1:0-2757 GCA_031416795.1 Cytophagales bacterium
TGATAATGGAGCTGGCGCGATTGTTCCGGGGTATTTACTCATTCCAAACGATGGCAAATCAAAACATCCTGCCATTTACTACTGTCACTGGCATGGCGGAAATTATGACTTAGGCAAACAGGAAATTTTTACCACCCATCATACTCCGCAAGTGCCCGCTGAAGTACTCACCAGTCTCGGATATGTAGTGATTGCCATTGATACCTATTGCTTTGGTGAACGAAGTGGAAAGGGACCAGACGGCCCCGATGAAAAAGGAAGTGCTGAAGAATTGACTACTTCTAAATATGAATTATGGATGGGCCGATCACTCTGGGGAATGATGGTGCGCGATGATTTAATGGCTCTTGAATATCTATTCTCTCGCCCTGAAGTTGACACCAGGAATGTCGCTGTGACTGGTATTAGTATGGGCGCCACCCGATCCTGGTGGATGATGGCGCTGGATGATCGTATTAAAACGGGAGTAGCCGTTGGTTGTCTCACGCGGTACCAGGAACTCATCTCAGAACAAAAATTAAAAAATCATGGTATCTATTATTATGTGCCGGGTGTTTTAAAGCATTTCGACACGGAAGCAATTATCAGTTTGATTGCACCGCGACCCGTTCTTTTTATGACCGGGGATGAAGATGTTGGTTCACCCGTGGCAGGCATTCGTAAAATTGAAACAGCGGTACAGTCTGTGTATAAACTACATGGAGCAGAAAACAATTTCCAAAGTATTATCTATCCTAAAACAGGGCATGTGTATACCCCCGATATGTGGGATAAGATGATCACCTGGATGAATACGAAACTGAAGTAATTGCTTTTGGTGTGTGCCCGTTGGCTCAACTAAATATAATCAAAGGCAGAAGCATACAGCGGAACTGATTTCAATCGTGCTATTTCTTCCTCACTCATGTTGCGATACGAAGTCATGATGTACACCCCTGAGTCTTTTACGAAGTGTTCCATCAAACCGAGGTTACCCTGCTTTTGTATGATCTCTTTGTATGGGCAATTCTCTCCCATCCAAAACAAGGCAGAATTCATATTCTCCTCGTGCAGTAATCCTTCAAACAGTTTGAGCAGAGTATCTTCATAACCCGGCTTAAAATAAATTCCTTCGAAGGCGAGAAATTCAAATCGTTTGGGATTAAAGAGTTTGTTGATGAAAGGGATATTGGGCAGCACGTGCATGATGATTTTACCCATGAGGCCCGGCATATTATTAATAGTCCAATGCACGCGGTGAAGCTGACATCCGGCCACAATCTCACCCTTATCTCGAATGACGAAATAATTGTCTTTTAGAAACAGGTAATCAAAATGAACTAACACATGCTTTGAATAGAATGTATGCAATAGACCAAGCACTTCCTTTTTTCCGCTTTCAGTCTGTATTCGCTCAATATTTTTCTGCGCCTTCGGAAAAAATCTACTGAATGCACTTACGCTTAATAGTCCCAGTGGTTCATAGCCAGCATTTTCAACTACCTTGTAAGAGCGGATGTTTCCTTTTTCAACACAGCCAACATAAATCGTTTTTTCAATCTCCTCATTTCGCACCACCTCCATCACTTTGCCAGCATAATACTTCATGATTTTTTTACCTCGAATAGCATCAGAGGCAGCGAAGTATCGGATGATGTAACAATTATAGGGCGATCCTAGAACTCGTGGTGTGGTGTGACAAAACACAGCCGTACCTACAATCTCTTCTCCCCTTTGCACGGCAAACAGATATGGATTTTTTAATTGCCGCACCAACTCACTGGAGTTCTTTCGCTCATATACGGCACCCGCACTTCCCCAATTGGTTTGTTCAAAAAAAGAAATGACTTCCTCCGGCACGCCCTCATACTTCCAAATAGAATATTCTTCCTCCTGAAGTACCAGTGTTTTGTTAGGATTTACGGCTTCCGATTTATTCATTTAATTATTCCCGTCACAGCCTTACAACCATCCCGAGCGTTTGAAGCGGATATAAAGTCCTACGCAAGTTCCAAATGTAAGAACCATGACGATGGGATATCCAAGCTGCCAATCTAATTCGGGCATGTGTTTAAAGTTCATTCCATATACTCCTGCCACCATGGTAGGAATACCGATGATGGCGGCCCATCCGGCAAATCGTTTTGAAACTTCATTTTGGGAAATGGAGATCAATGATAAGTTAGCCTCAAGAGCGGTAGAAAGAAGATCGCGCGAATTATCAACCATTTCATTGATGCGAATCGAGTGGTCATACACATCACGAAAGTAAGGCCGCGTTTCTTCTTCAATCAATTTAAGATCAAAGCGCATCAGTCGGTTGCAAATATCAATCAAAGGTGAAACCGATCGCTTTACATCAAGGAATTGATGTTTGAGGTGATAGATCTGAGCCGTGGTCTCTCTTCTGAATGTTTCGTCAAAAATCCTTTCTTCCAGATCTTCAAGTTCCTCACCAAGGGCATCCACCACAGGAAAGTACTGATCCACGATCGCATCCATGACGGCATAAAGTGCGAAGGCTGGACCTTTTTTCAATAGTTGCGGGGTGCTTTCGCATCGAGTTCGCACATCGGTGTAGGCTAGAGAAGAACCATGACGTACGGTGATGATGAAATTCCGTCCAACAAAAAAGTGAGTTTCTCCCAAATCAATTTGCTTCTCATGCATTTGCACCGTGCGCAACACGATGAAGAGTGTATCGCCATAAGCTTCAATCTTAGGCCGTTGGTGTGCCCGGTGTGTGTCTTCAATAGCAAGGTCGTGCAACCCAAACTG
>JANOUH010000088.1:0-2757 GCA_031416795.1 Cytophagales bacterium
CCACAATCAGAATACTGATGTTAACCCCAGTCCCAACGTCAACCCGAAGCATCAAAGCAAACCAATATTAGCGAAGGATCCCCTCAATCGTAGCACCAATACCCATGGGACAAAGGCTTCGATTCAGGGGATCCTTCGCTACAGTCAGTTTCATTACTGCGCTGAAGCACGGTGGAATATTTTTTCTTGAATGAAGTAATCAACACGCTGCCCGCTCCACATAGGGCAGGCAGGATTGCAGCAGGTCTTTTTTGGTTGAGTCTTTATACAAAGCATCCTCCTAATAATTTGAAACGCATGTTTCATCCCGCCCAGGCGGGAATCCTGATCCGCCAGCTGGCGGAGACTTGTCAGACCTATGGCTGAAGGATCCACTGAATTGGATTAACCATGGTGAGCAAATTATACAGCATTAAATTTGTATTTTTGTTTACTTGAAAACTTAAATTGACAGACATGGAACGAATCGTAATTGAAGTGTCGCCCAACGTAGCCCGCGCCTGGCGTGACGCGCCAGACAACAAACGGAAGATGCTGGGTAATGAAGTGAGTATGCGCATTGGCAAAGAACTTTTGAAGGGATCAAAGGAAGAGTACATGAAATATATGGATGAACTTCAGCAAACGATGAAGGAGCGAGGCCTTACGCAGGAAATAATGGATGAAATCCTCAACGAGGATGAAAATCGATAAAGTCTTCGTATTTGACACCAATGCGTTAGTAAGTGCACATCTGATTGTTGGTTCGGTAAGCGATCAAGCCTTTAGAAAAGCATTACAATTGGGTGAAATTGCGATATCGGAAGCTACTCATTCTTAGCGGAGTCCCCGAAGCGGGAGATTCCGCTTGGAAGGAGGAATACTTATAGATGAACCGCCATACCCCATACCCCATATGAAACCGTCATACCGGGCAAGTAGGATGATGGTTGACTGAAAGAAAATATAGTAAGCATTGCATCACCTTACATCGAAGCAAGACGCGACCCGGTATCTGGTTCACCTCACTGAAAAGAACCTACATAACACTTCCCATTCTTAGCGGAGTCCCCGAAGCGGGAGACTCCGCTTGGAAGGAGTCCTGTGGCAGAGACTCCACTGGGAAGAGAGCCGAGACTCTTCAATAAAACGTACGTAAAAATGATTAAATGATCATAATAATGTACGTATAAATGTATATTTGACACCATGAAGCGTTTTGGTTTGCAAGAATTAGTCACTTGGAAAAGCTCACCTAACCGGAAGCCGTTGATCATGAGGGGTGCGAGGCAAGTGGGTAAGACCTGGCTGATGAAAAAATTTGGTGAGCAGGAGTATGAAAACATCGCCTATATCAATTTTGAAAGTGATACATCATTGAAAGGCCTTTTTCAATCGGATTACGATACCAGGAGGATACTGTTGGCGATGCAGATAGCCTCGGGTCAGCCAGTAGAAGCTGGTAAAACACTCATGATATGGGATGAAATTCAGGAGGCGCCCGGAGCTATTACAAGTCTCAAGTATTTTAGTGAAAATGCGCCTGAGTATCATATTGTTTCGGCAGGTTCATTATTGGGTGTTGCGCTGAATGGATCCACTTCATTTCCTGTTGGTAAGGTTGATTTCATGGATTTACATCCGCTCAACTTCCCCGAATTTCTGGAGGCCCTGGGTGATTCTTCGTTAGTGGATTTATTGAATAGCCGCGACTGGCCTTTAATAAGGACCTTTAAGAATAAATTCATTGAAAGACTCAGGCAGTATTATTTTATAGGTGGCATGCCTGAGGCGGTGCAGGCCTTTTCGTTGCGAACTGATTTTAACGAGGTGAGGAAGATCCAGCAGAATATTTTAGTAGCGTATGAGCAGGATTTTTCAAAGCATGCACCTCATGAAATTGTGCCCCGTATCCGGATGCTTTGGCATTCGATACCGGCACAGCTGGCAAAAGAAAATAAAAAATTTACCTACGGTTTAATTAAGCGGGGTGCCAGGACAAAAGATTTTGAGATAGCCATGGCCTGGCTACAGGACTGTGGTCTTATTCATCGAGTGCATAATGTGTCGAAGCCTGCCATGCCATTGAAGGCATACGAAAACCTGTCTGCATTCAAACTGTTTTTATTTGATGTCGGGCTTCTGTCAGCATTATCGCAGCTGGATGTTAAAACCCTGATAACAGGAAATTTGATATTTGAAGAATTTAAGGGTGCCCTGACGGAACAGTATGTTTTGCAGCAACTGGTGGCAGATAAAAGCGAAGCCATCTGTTACTGGTCTGCAGAGAACATGCGATCAGAGATTGACTTTATTTTGCAACGGGGAGGAAGAATTATCCCAATAGAAGTTAAAGCGGCAGAAAACCTGCATGCGAAAAGTCTGCGTGTGTTTTGTGAAAAATTCAAGCCGGCACTGGCTATTCGCACCTCGATGTCTGACTATCGGGAAGAGACATGGATGATCAACTGGCCGCTATATGCTATTGGTGGGATGGGGGGGATTAATGGGCAATTCCTGCCCGGCTGAGCCAGTCAGACGGGAAAAAAGTGCTTACATTTATCGTAAGCATAGGCAGTAGGCAGTTGCGTTTTGGTTTTCCTGAGCGGCTTTACCATCGCGAACCCTAAAAGGGTTCAATATGAATAGCCCCGGGTTTTAACCCGGGGTTAATAAATAATATTAATTCATTCGCGCCACAGACAAATCTACCATCGAGCTCTATGCTATTTGGCGCGGTGCCCGCCAGCATGCAAAGAAGTCCTATCAATCAAAATG
>JANOUH010000089.1:0-36516 GCA_031416795.1 Cytophagales bacterium
AGACAACAAAAAGGATATTTCATTTTATGAACAAAATAACTTTGGAACGTATAAGTCTTATCATGTCTTTGGCAGTTACACCGATTTCTTTGCATCATTTTATCACGATCAAAACTTTGGTATGGGGCATTACTCCTTGTACGATGAAAAACCAGGAAAGAAAATCTGGATCTGGGGCCTATCCCGCCAAGGGATGATTTGGGAAAATTTATTATCCGACACCGATGGTCAATATGTAGAAGTACAATCCGGAAGATTATTCAATCAGTCCTCCGAAAATAGTATCTACACTCCATTTAAACACCGAGGGTTTTCTCCTTACGCAACTGATGTGTGGACAGAATATTGGTTCCCGATCAAAGGAACAAAGGGAGTGGTGAAGGCAGATCCATACGGATCGTTGAATCTTAAAGCAGAAAGTGGATATCTTAAGTGGCTATTCTCACCTCTACAATCCGTCAATGAAACGCTTACCATTTCCAGTGGTGACAAGAAAATCGTTGAACGAAAAATCGCTTTCAACCCTCTTCAGATTTACAAAGACTCCATACAATGGTCGGGCGATCCTAAAGAAATAAAACTAACCATTGGTGACAAATTTTCATACGATGCAAATCCAAAAGCAGATGATCTTGCGAGGCCAGTTACATTACCCGTAGATTACAAATGGGATACACCTTATGCTCTTTATACACTCGGCAAAGGAGCACTGCAAACCAGGGACTATGCAAAAGCTGAAAATAAATTTTTAGAATGTCTTTCAAAGGATCCGTATTTCTTACCGGCACTTACCGAAATGTCCTTCCTGCAACTAAGAAAAATGGATTATGAAAATGCACATAAATTTGCCATGAAAGCATTGAGTGTAAACACCTACGATCCGGCAGCAAATTTCGCATACGGCCTGGCGAATGTTTCTCTGAAGCATATCGTTGATGCGAAGGAAGCCTTTGGTGTGGCCTCAGCATCGATGGAATATCGCAGTGCTTCGTATACTGAATTAGCGAAGTTGTACTTCAGAGAAGATCAACTTACGAAGAGTTTTGATTATGCACAGAAAGCCATTAGCGAGCATCCTAAAAATAGTGATGCGTGGCAAATCATTTCAACGATACACCGTGTTCAAGGAGAAAAAGAAAAAGCAGTATCCTCTTTTGATAAACTTCTGGAGATCAATCCTCTGAGTCATTTTGTAAACGCAGAGAAGCTCTTGTGGAAAATGTCTTCCCCACAGGATTTTACAAAGCAGATCAGTCAGGAAATGCCGGATGAGGTCTTTCTTAATCTTGCTGATTGGTATCTGACCATCAACCGCTATCAAGATGCTTTAATGATTCTAAGGCAAGCTCCACAGCAAGCAGAAATTCTATATTGGCAGGCCTATTTGTTAAAGAAAAACAATGACGCATCATACTCATCGGTGCTTGCTCAAGCTGATCAATCTTCCACTACACTAATTTTTCCTTATCGCATTCATGCTGCTGATGTGATGAAGTGGGCAACACAAAACTCTACATCATGGAAACCAAAATATTTTTTAGCGCTTATCCATTGGCATGCCGGAAACACAGAGCAGACCAAAGCCTTACTTCAACAATGCGGCAATCCAGAGTTCGCACCGTTTTATGCCGCAAAGGCATCACTCTTTCCTGCCGAAGAAGAACAAAATTTAATCAAAGCAACTCAATTGGATAAGAATGAATGGCGCTATGGGAAATTACTGGTCAATCACTATTTGAATGCCGGTGATCAACAAAAAGCGTTGGTTATCGCGATTGATTATCAAAAACGTTTTTCAAATAATGATGGCTTAACATTTTTATTGGCAAAATGCTATTTGCTGAATAAGCAATATCCAAACAGTCTGAAAGTACTCACCAGTAAAACATTTTTGCCTAACGAAGGCGCAACGGAAGGTCGGCAACTTTATCGCGAGTCGCTGCTAATGATGGCGTTTGACAACATGGAGAAAGGAAAGTATGCTCAGGCGATATCCAATATTGATAAAGCCAGGCTGTGGCCTGAAAACCTGGGCGTAGGAAAACCTTACGATGCGGATATTGATGAGCGCTTCGAAAAATTTCTCAACGCGGTGTGTTTAGAGAGAATGAAAAAGAAATCAGAGGCTGATAAAATCTACTCGTCACTGAATACGGAAATGATAAATATTAAAAATGCCAACCTGTTGATCAACGCCTTTGCTTTTAGAAAGAGTGGACTGGAAGAGAGCGGTACACAACTGTTAGAGCAATGGAAAGAAAAATCAACTGACAAAACTGTTCCGGACTGGTGCATTCTGGTTTACAAACAAAACGCCAAGGGAGAAAGTCTTCCAATAAATAATGACCAACTTAGATTGCTCTCCAGATTATCAAATTATTTAAGTGCTAAGAATTAATATGAAGAAGAGAGTTTCTTTAGTGATAGGTCTGGTATCCGTTGTTGCCTTATTCCATCAGTGCACAAAACCCGCGAAAGATACGCTCTTTGTGGAGTTGCCCTCCGATGAAACCGGGATTACATTTAACAATGAAGTAGTACAAAGTGCAGACAATCACATTTTGAATTATAGCTATTTCTTCAATGGCGGTGGCGTTGCCGTTGGCGATTTCAACAACGATGGATTGGTGGATATTTATTTTAGCGCCAATCAAAAATCAAATAAGCTATACATCAATAAAGGAAACTTAAAGTTTGAAGACACCACAGATAAAGCAGGTGTTGGAGCAACGGAAGGATGGAAAACCGGTGTGAGTCTGACCGACATCAATCAAGACGGGTGGCTCGATATTTATGTGTGCCGCTCGGCCATGGGTGATTCATTGCTTCGCAAAAATCTTTTATACATCAATAATAAGGATTTAACATTCACGGAGAGCGCTGCTCAATATGGAATTGACGACACCTCTTACTCTACCCAAGCGGCCTTCTTTGATTACGACAATGACAATGATCTCGATTTATTCGTACTCAATCACTCTCTTCAGCGCTATGCAGGCTTTAACAATTTGCTCAATAATGCTAAAGGGCAAAAGAGCGATAAATTCGGAAGTAAGTTATATCAAAATCAGAATGGAAAGTTTATTAACGTATCTGAGCAGGCTGGTTTGATCAGTAATGTGTTGAGCTTTGGATTGGGGGTGGCGGTAACTGATTTGAATCAGGATGGTTTTCTGGATATGTACATCTCCAATGACTTCAACGAAGAAGATTACTTATACATGAACAATGGTGATGGAACATTCACCAACACCATAAAAAAAGCTACTGATCACGTTTCTCTTTTCTCGATGGGCTCGGATGCTGCCGATATTAACAATGACGGCCTTACTGATATCTATACGCTTGACATGTTGCCCGCCTCCAATGAGCGAATCAAACTTTCATCTGGTGATGATAATTATGATAAATATCAAATGCTGATTGGTGCCGGGTTTCATCATCAAACCACGCGCAACATGCTGCAGCTAAACAATGGCGATGGCACGTTTTCTGAGGTTGGTCAATTGTCAGGAATTTCCAATACCGACTGGAGTTGGTCTGCACTTTTCAATGATTTTGATGGCGATGGTTGGAAAGATCTATACGTCAGCAATGGCTACGAAAAAGATTATACCAACATGCAGTTTTTAAAATTCACCGTGGATGAACAATTGAAGTCACAGCAAACCGGAGTTCCCATCAGCGTTCAAGTGATTTTAAACAACATGCCCTCCATCAACGAAGGCAACTTCTTATTTAAAAACAATGGTGATCTTTCATTCTCCAACAAAACGGAGGATTGGGGAATTACTAAGAAAAATAAATCCAGCGGTGCTGCCTACGCAGATCTGGATAATGATGGTGATCAGGACCTGGTAGTGAATGGGATGAATGCCCCATCGTTGATTTACAAAAACACCAGTGCCGATAAACGGCAGGCGAATTATGTTAAAATCGATTTGTTAAAGAAAAATCCTGGGAAGAATGTAATTGGTACTAAACTTCTCGCATACGCTGCAGGTAATTCACAGTATATAGAATTCTCTCCCGTGCGAGGTTATCAATCATCCATGATGTCATCCATTTCTATAGGCATTGGTAAAGCCCTTCAACTGGACTCCATCAGCATCACCTGGCCTAATGGAAAAAAGCAAACTATTCAAAACATAAAAGCCGGATCAGAAATTAGTCCGCTCATCGATGATGCTACACAAAACGTAACACGTACTCTTGCTCAAACAACTAAGCCCTTATTTGATTCCGCAAATCTGATCAACTGGAAACATGAACCCGTATTTGTGAATGATTTCAAAAGACAATTGCTACTTCCGCACATGTATTCTTACACGGGGCCAAAAATGGCAATTGGTGATGTGAATGGAGATGGCTTAGAAGATGTTTTCGTAGGAGGCCCTAAAGGACAAAGCAGCTCGTTACTCCTTCAACAGAAAAACGGATCATTCAAACCAGATTTAAGAAATTCATTTGCTGCCGATACTGTTTATCAAAACGAGAACGCCACGTTCTTTGATGCGGATGGTGACCATGATTTGGATTTATATATTGTTGGCGGAGGTTATCTTTTCAATATGGGTGATCCACTGTTACAGGATCGACTCTATCGCAATGATGGTAAAGGAAATTTTAAAAAAGATGTTCAGGCTTTGCCTGTAGAAACAGAAGCTGGCTCCGTAGCCGTTTCATTTGATGCCGATGGTGATAAAGATCTTGATTTGTTTGTGGGAGGAAGAATTACTCCTGCCCAATATCCTGTCAACCCAAGAAGTTTCCTGTTGATTAATGATGGCAAAGGAAATTTTACGAATAAAGCTGAAGCACTAGCGCCCGGCCTTCAATACACGGGAATGGTCACTGATGCAAAAGTGATTGACTTAAACAAAGATGGATTTGCTGATTTAATTCTTGCCGGAGAATGGATGCCCATTCAGGTTTGGATCAACCATGCTGGAAATTTTAAAGATGAAACTTCACAATGGTTTCCTTATGCAAATCATGGTTGGTGGAATTGTCTTGAAGTAAATGACTTTGATAACGATGGCGATTTAGATCTGATAGCCGGAAATGCCGGAACCAATAATCAGTTCGGAGTTTCAGAACAGCATCCGGCAACGATGATCTTCAAAGACTTCAATTTTGACGGACAAGTGGATCCGTTCTTCTGCTATTTCATTAATGGGGTTTCTTATCCTTACGCCAGTCGTGATGAAGCCCTCGGCCAGGTGAGTTTTCTTAAACAACGTTTTCCGGATTATCTTTCTTACGCCAACGCAACGATGGATAAAGTATTTACTCCCGGGGAATTAACCGATACTGTGGTTCTTAAGGCAAATGATTTGCGAACACTCTTCTTTGAAAACAAAGGTACCTCTTTCGAGAAAAAAGAATTGCCCACTCAGGCACAATGGTCACCAGTTTATTCGATGGCTTCTGCCGATGTGAATAAGGATGGCTTACCCGATATCATCATGGGAGGAAATGAATCCTATGTGCGTGTTCGGTTGGGGCACAATAGTTCAAGTCGCGGAATGGTGTTCCTCAATAAGGGAAAAGGAAATTTTGAATATCTCTCCAATCAGAAATCAGGAATTGTTCTGAGAGGCGATGTGCGGGAAATCAAAACCATTGCAGGCCCCGCGCAAACTACCCTGCTGGTGGGTTCGGTTGGCAATCCCATCCAATCCTTCGTCATAAAAAAATAAGGCTTTCGCTCCATTCGGGTTATTCCTTCTAATTGTTTATTCAGCAATTACACCAATGGCTTTGTATTGATTTTTCAACGCCTTAACTTATTGTGAATTATCAAACCTAACCATTATGAAATGGCCTTTACATTAGTTTGTCTTCAAAGTCATGCTAATTGGGCTATTCCATGTGACCTTAAACTAAAAATTATTAACACATGAAACGGAGAGAACACCTTAGGAATCTTGCCCTTTTACCGTTGGCTGGCACCGTATTCCCATTTCAATCTGCATTTGGCAGTACGACCGATAGCCCGATCTTTCCTGATTTGAAAGATGAACCACAGCAAAATATTTTCCGATCGATTGGTGTAGAGCCCATCATCAACTGCCGGGGCACCTTTACCATTATCGGTGGCTCCATTGAGCGTCCCGAAGTGCGTGCTGCGATGGAAGCAGCCTCTCAAAATTTTGTGCAGTATGATGAGCTAGCCGATGGTATTGGTCGCAGGCTAGCGGAACTTACCGGTGCCGAGTGGGGAATGGTTTCTGCAGGATGTGCAGCCGCCATGAAACATGTAACTGCCGCGTGCGTCACAGGAGGAAACCCTGAAAAACTGGTACGCATTCCTGACCTGACAGGTTTTGAAAAAACGGAAGTGGTTATCCCCAGACATTCTCGCAATTCCTATGATCATGCCATTCGAAACATTGGTGTGAAAGTTATTACGGTTGATACCATGGAAGAATTAGAAAAAGCACTGAATCCAAAAACTGCTTTGATCTATGTAATGGCCTATGGTTCATCACAACCCGGCCAGCCGATGTCAACAGAAGCGATTGCCAAAATTGCAAAACCAAAAAATATTCCTGTACTGGTTGACGCAGCGGCAGAAGTACTCACCATCCCGAATGTTCATCTTCAGCAAGGTGCTACCGTAGTTGCTTATAGTGGAGGCAAAGCGATCTGCGGGCCTCAATGCGCTGGATTATTGTTAGGCCAAAAAGATATTTTAATGTCGGCATGGCAAGCGAGCTCACCACATCATGGACCTGGTCGTGATAATAAAGTTGGTCGCGAAGAAATGATCGGCATGATGGCCGCAGTAGAAACGTGGAAGAAACGTGATCACGCTGCCGAGTGGAAAACCTGGCTTTTATGGTTGAATAATATTTCCAAAAAAATAAACACCATTCCGGGAGTAACCTCTTCTATATTCGAACCTACCGAACTTTCAAATAAATCACCCGTGCTCAACATCATGTGGGATTCTGACAAACTGAATCTTACCGGTGAAGACCTTGCAGAGATAACGGCCAGAACCAAGCCTCGTATTGCCATTGGCAGTGAGACCAAAGACAACAAGACTTCTGTTCAGATTACTACCGGCCAGATGCAACCTGGAAATGATAAAGTTGTTACCGATCGGATTTTCGAAATCCTTACCGAAAAGAGAGTTGCAAAATCGGATACCATGAAAGCGCCTGCTGCCATACTTACTGGGCGCTGGGAAGCTAACATTGAGTTCTTCAGCAGCAAAGGCAAACACATGCTCAACCTGGAACAAGATGGCAACTGGATTCAAGGCTCGCATAAAGGTGATTTTACTGTACGCGATATGGTGGGAACTATTGAAGGTGATAAAATAATTCTGAAGAGTGTTGAACGCGGAGACGCTGACAACGTACCGTTTATTTTCTCAGGCACGATGTCAGGCGATTCATTTTCGGGAGAGATTTTTATGGGAGAATACAGAACTGCAAAATTCACGGCTACCCGTTATAAATACAAGAGCAAACGAGAGCGCATTGTGGTTCCATCAGGACCTCCACTGGCAACATAAAATATTGACCACATTTAAACTTATCGCGATCTCCATGCTAAAAATAAATCTGACTGGAATAATTATAGTCTGTCTGGTTATAACATCCTATTCTCAAGTTGAATTTGAGAAAGGATATTTCATTGATAAAAACAATCAGAAAATTGAATGCCTGATTAAGAATGTGTCCTGGAAAAACAATCCTACCGCATTCACCTATAAACTTTCAGACAATAGTTCAACGGTGGTTGCCAATGTATCTGAGATTACGGAATTCGTTATTGGGAATTCTGCCAGATACATAGGGGCGGATGTACAGATAGATCGAACTGGCTATGAATTATCTCAACTACGTTATAACCGAAACCCGGTATGGGAAAATGAACGACTATTTCTTAAAGTATTAATCGAAGGAAAAGCCACCTTGCTGATTTACAATGACTCCAATCTTCAGCGCTTCTTTCTTATGAAAGATGATTCGATTCGACAGTTGGTCTATAAGAAATACCTGAGTGAAAGTACTGAAACGCGTGAGAATAACGCTTTCCGTCAGCAGCTTCTGGTAGATGTTAATTGTGGTGAAAAGAATGAAAACAACATCAAGGAAATTGACTATAAAATTACCGATTTGGTTACTTACTTTAAGAAATTCAATGAATGTGCCGATAGCAAGTTTACAGATTATGCTCCACAGAAAAATAAAGGCGCATTGAATTTAAAGATTGCTCCGGGTATCCAATATGCTTCCGTAAACATTACTGATACTTATAATACTACTAAAAATAAAAGTGGACAACTGGACGGCACTTTAAATTTCAGATTGGGATTGGAAATGGAATATGTTCTGCCTTTTAATAAAAACAAATGGAGTTTTATTGTAGAACCTAGCTATCAATCTTCTGATGTATCTAATGAAATCAATGGATATTCCCTCAAGGTAGATTACAACTCCATTGATGTAGCGGTTGGCATTCGCTACAGGATGTTCTTAGGCCAACAATCAAATATTTTTATAAATGGCTTCACTGGTCCAAGTTTCCCTGTGAATTCCAACATAGATTTAAAGCAACCATCACCTTACAACGCGACACCTTCCGGAAATGTAAGCCTTGGTATTGGCTATAATATCAAAAAAATCAGTGCTGAAATGCGATATTATAAAAACAAGGATCTTATGAACGAATATCTATATTGGACTATTGCGTATGACAGAATATCCCTCATTCTTAGTTACAAGTTTCTGAATTGAATTCAACTCTCACTTAACAGATTTTAAGAACATGAAAAAAAACAAATTGTCTCTCCTTAGATTCCTTACAATCAGCCTATTGTTTATTAGTTCTTTCTCTCATGCACAGGAAATTGATTTGTTACTAAAAGGCGGGCATGTGATCGATCCGAAAAACCAAATCAATTCAAAGATGGATGTGGCCATCACGAACGGAAAGATTTATCAGGTGGCTCCAAACATTTCAGCACAAAAAGCAAAGACGGTTGTTGATGCAACCGGGCTATATGTGGTTCCG
Source organism: Cytophagales bacterium (assembly GCA_031416795.1). GTDB lineage: Bacteria > Bacteroidota > Bacteroidia > Cytophagales > Cyclobacteriaceae > ELB16-189. Next base: position 9,034 of record JANOUH010000089.1, read on the forward strand.
GGGCTCATCGATATGCATGTGCATGCTTATCAGGGAAACGAACCTGATGCCTACATCGCTGATGGATTTACAAGCTTGCCTCCGGATGGTTTTACATTCAGAGCCGGTGTAACTACCGTGGTTGATGCCGGAAGTTCTGGCTGGAGAAATTTTCGCGATTTCAAAAAACAAACCATCGACAGAAGTCAAACACGCATACTTGCTTTGCTTAACATTGTTGGCACTGGTATGACCGGCCGCTTTGAGGAGCAGGATACGAATGACATGAATCCAGAACAAACTGCTTATATGATCAATCGATTATTTCCTCAAATCATCGTGGGCATTAAAGCAGCTCATTATTGGGGAGGCTTCTCACAAGTTGATCGTGCCGTAGAAGCCGGCAACCTCGCCAATGTTCCTGTTATGGTTGACTTTGGAGAGCACAATCCGACCAACTCCATAGAAGATTTATTTATGAAACACCTTCGTCCCGGAGACATGTTTACCCATACGTTTGCTTACGGACCTGCTAACCGCGAAACGGTAGTCGATGAAAACGGAAAAGTGAAACCATTTATATTCGAAGCGCAGAAGCGGGGAATTATTTTTGATGTTGGCCATGGTGGTGGCGCATTTTCATGGAGACAAGCCATGCCCGCTATGCAGCAAGGATTTCAACCTAATGTAATCAGTACCGACCTTCATGCCGATAGTATGAATGGAGGAATGAAAGATCTTTGCAACGTCATGTCAAAGTTTTTGAACATGGGCATGTCATTACAAGATGTCATTGTAAGAACAACAGTAAATCCGGCCAACGCCATCAAGCGGCCAGAATTTGGAAATCTTAGTGTTGGTGCGGAAGCTGATGTAACTGTACTTAATCTTCGCAAGGGTGATTTTGGTTTTCTGGATATCAGAAAGACAAAACTCAAAGGCACACAAAAGCTGGAAGCGGAAATGACTGTGCGCGCAGGAAAAATTGTTTGGGACTTAAATGGAATTAGTGCTCCTGCCTGGGAAACTGAGCTTCAGAAAAAATAGACAAATAGTTTTCCTTGAAGACGATTTCATGTTCCGGGTTAAAGAGTAAAAATTTGATATTCCAAAATGGAACATCAAGACATGCACAGACAGGTTAAAGATCAAAGGCATTTAATAGTCCACATTGATGGTAAGTCAAAAAAGAGTATAAGGATTTCCCCGACTCTACTTTTCATTGACATCAAAAATTGTGACCTCCAAATTTATATTTTTACCGAACTAATGAATTAAGATGACTAAGGCATTGATGATCACAGACCAAACGGTAGTCAATAAGATATACCTGATAAGAGGAAAAAAGGTAATGATGGACAGGGACTTGGCCGAGATGTATGGGGTGGAGACAAGGCGATTAAATGAACAAGTAAAGCGCAATAAAAAGCGTTTTCCCATTGATTTTATGTTCCCTTTGACAGAAAAAGAATTAGAAGATTGGAAATCGCAAAATGCGACATCCAGTAAAGAAAAGATGGGATTAAGAAAATTACCCAATGTATTTACAGAACAAGGGGTGGCAATGTTGTCAAGTGTCTTGAACAGTGAAACAGCTATTGAGGTGAACATCAAAATTATCAGGGTATTTACAAGGATGCGGGAAATGCTACTTACTCACAAAGACATTTTATTGAAGCTTGAACAGATTGAAAGAAAGATATTGAAGCAGGACGGAAGATTAAACAAACACGAAACGGAAATGCAGGTCATCTTCACGGCCTTAAAAGAATTATTAAATCCTCCTTCTGAACCCATGCGCAAAATAGGGTTCAAGATCAAAGGCGGCCAATAATCCATAATGACAATAAATTAAATAGTAGTATGCGTATTTCTCTTATTCTATTTTTCTTTAGCACATCCATTATTGTTCAAGCTCAGCAATATGATTTGTTGATAAAAAATGGTCGCGTCATCGATCCAAAAAATAAGATGGACACCAAGATGGACGTTGCTATTGCCGAAGGTAAAATCAGCAAAGTGGCAAAAGACATTCCAGCAACACAATCTAAAAAAGTAATTGATGCTACCGGGTTGTTGGTGACACCGGGATTCATTGATATGCACACCCACGTATTTGTTGGAAGCAAACCCGACATCTTTGCGGATGGAATATATAGTGTTTCTGCTGATGACTTTAGTTTTAAATCAGGAGTAACCACCGTGGTGGATGCAGGAACATCGGGCTGGAGAAATTTTCCAACGTTCAAAAGCAATGTGATCGATAAATCACAAACACGGATTCTTGCTTTTATAAATATTGCCGGAGCTGGAATGATTGGCAATCCTGATCAGGAAGATGTCAATGACATGAGCGCGCAAATGACAGCACTCACCATTCAAAAATATCCTGACATTATTGTGGGAGTAAAAATTGGTCACTATGAAGGAAGTGATTGGACTCCATTCGACCGTGCGCTGGAAGCAGGAAATATTGCTAAGGTGCCGTTATTTGTAGAGTGTCACCTTCCACAATATTCACTGGAAGATCAATTAAATAAAATGCGCCCCGGGGATATCATCACTCACTCGTATGAAAAAATTACGGAGCGTGAATCTGTGGTCGATGATCAGGGAAAAGTGCGGCCATTTGTATTGGAGGCAAAAAAGAAAGGTGTTTTGTTTGACGTGGGTCATGGAGGGTATGGATTTTGGTTCAGTGAAGCTATGCCTTCCATGCAACAAGGGCTCGCTCCTAACACCTTTGGGTCAGACCTTCATCGCTTCAGTATGAATTTAGGAATGAAGAACATGCTCAACATCATGTCAAAATATTTGAATATGAATATGGAAGTTCCTGATGTCATTCAACGTGCTACATGGAATGCAGCACTATCTTTAAAACGAAATGACCTTGGCTCACTTAGCGAAGGCTCTGTTGCCGACATTGCTGTCATCAGCATCTTAACCGGCAACTATGGCTTCATCGATGCGGGCGGAAATAAAATAAATGGCTCACGCAAATTCGAATCAGAACTTACTATTCGTGCTGGTAAAATTGTATGGGATTTGAACGGATTATCAGCACAAACTTTTAACAACAAACGTTAACTTATTTTTTTTAAATGAAACTTAAACTTTCTCTTCTCATACTCATTGGCTATTGCATCGGGTACGTTTCCTGCACGGAATCAAAAAAAGAAAAGGAACACTGGATGGTTGAAAGTGAACATGGGCCATTAAAGCTGGAGCTTGTGACCGATAGCATTACCGTTCCTTTCGCCATGGCTTTTCTGGACGACAACACCATGATTGTTTCAGACAGACCGGTGGGCGATATGATTTTGGTAAATGTGAGTGATGGCACCAGAACAAAAGTGAAAGGCGTTCCGGTCGTAAACAATAAAGGCGATGGTGGATTGCTTGACATTCTTCCACATCCTCAATACAAGACAAATCATGAGTTGTTTTTTGTTTACTCGTTCAACAATGAATTAGGATATAGCCTTGCGGTAGAGCGTGCTAAACTGGAAGGAGATAGTTTAATGATCTTAAAAAGATTGTTCACGGCTCTGCCTTATTATGATCGTGCAAGTTTCTACGGTTCCCGGCTGCTTTACCAGGATGGATATCTCTTCATTACGACAGGTGTTGATAAATCAAAACAAGATTCATCGCAAGTGTTAACCAATCATCTTGGAAAAATCCTGCGCATCAAAGAAGATGGTGGTGTGCCTGAGGATAATCCTTTTGTTAATACTCCCGGAGCACGTCCTGAAATATGGTGTTATGGAACGCGCAATGGCCAGGGATTAACGATCAATCCCTTCACTAATGAAATATGGGAAAACGAGCATGGTCCTAAAGGCGGTGATGAAATTAACATCATTAAACCGGGTAAAAATTATGGCTGGCCTGTCATTACTTATGGAAGGGACTATGACGATAAGTTCGTTGGTGAAGGCCTCACTCAGAAGGAAGGCATGGAGCAACCCTTTCACTACTACGTTCCCTCTATCGCGCCAAGCGGAATGGTTTTTTATACCGGAGATAAATATCCTAAGTGGAAAGGAAATCTATTTATTGGCTCCATGGTGCTGATGCATCTTAATCGCTTAACCATTCGCGATGGCTTGGTGGTCAATGAAGAGCGAATATTGAAAGGCATGAAATGGAGGGTTCGCAATGTTATACAAGGCCCTGACGGGTATCTGTATATCGGTGTTGATGGAGGAATGATTTTGAAGATTCTTCCTGGATAAAATATCAAACTATATGGCAGACCTAATCAAGTAAGATTATGTGCACTAAAAAAAAGTCGCCCCAACATGGAGCGACTTTTTTTATGTGCCGAAGGCGGGACTCGAACCCGCACATCCGTTAAGACTCACGCCCCTGAAACGTGCGTGTCTACCAATTTCACCACTTCGGCATTAAAAAACCTCATCTCATGATGAGGTTTGTGCCCAGGACTGGACTCGAACCAGCACACCTTACGGAACTACCCCCTCAAAGTAGCGTGTCTACCAATTTCACCACCTGGGCATTGAAAACTCTGCAAAATACAGAGTGAGGGAAAGCCTGACCGTCTGGCAAGCGGGCAAAAGTAAAAAGGTTTTGAAACTTTACCAATCTGAAGCAAACAAGTCTACGGAGTCTTTTTCTTTGGCACTTTTTGATTGAGGTATTGAACGACCCTGCCGTACTCGGTGTGTTCCTTATCTCCAAAACTGATACGTTGCTTATCCGGAAGGAAAATCTCAAGCTGTCTGAATACCGAACTTTTTCCTGTTTTCACCACATTCTCCTTCCAGGCAACAATCTCTTGTAGTGGATATACGCTGAGCTTTCTCAACATCGGATAACTCAACTCCAACCGGTTATTTCCCAACCGGATGATCTTGTACTTGACAAATATCTTATAAAACACAAACAGGCCAATGGGCACCAATAAGACTACCATCAGGTAATTATACCATGCCGGAGAAGGTACTTTCACCATGGCATAGACATTCATGGCCAACACTACAATGGTAATGAGAAGAAAAAAACTGAACGAAACGATGGTGTTGGTTTGGGGCTTGGAAACGATCAATGGAGAAGTAATTTATTCAGAGCCGAGAATGGGAATTGAACCCACGACCTGCTGATTACGAATCAGCTGCTCTACCCCTGAGCTACCTCGGCATTTAAATGTTAATCTAAGAGAAACAAAATTAGAATTATTCATAAAAGGTATATCTTGAAAAAAATATTATGCTTTCAAAAAAATGTAAGTATGCCATTCACGCGCTCGTCTACCTGGGAGAGCGCTACCAGCAAGGTCCAGTACATATTCAGGAAATTGCCGAACAACAGCGTATTCCCAAAAAGTTTCTGGAGGCCATATTACTTGAATTGAGGAATGCTAAAATTCTGCTGAGTAAAAAAGGCAAAGGAGGAGGCTACTACATGTATAAGAAGCCAGAAGATGTAAACCTCATTGACATCATCAGGCTCATGGATGGGGCCATTGCCATGCTGCCCTGTGTTTCCATTAACTATTATGAGCCCTGCGAAGAGTGCCGGGATGAAAAAACCTGTGGTATTCGCGATGCCTTTCTAGGAGTGAGAGACGAAACCCTCAGAATTCTGTCAGAAAGCACGTTAGCCAAGATTATTCAAAGGCAAAAAACCCTAAAGTAATCAAGGTTTTTTTGGATTAGACTATTAAATCTATAGACAAATAATATATTTGTATCCAAATTAAATTAAACCTTATGTCGTTAAGATTAGGAGACATCGCCCCGGATTTCACGGCTGAAACCTCGGAAGGCACCATCAAATTTCATGAGTGGCTCGGCACAAGCTGGGGAGTTATCTTTTCTCACCCTGCCGACTTCACCCCGGTGTGCACCACGGAACTGGGAGTGGTGGCCAAGCTAAGAGCTGAATTTGATAAGCGAAATGTGAAAGTGGTTGCGCTCAGTACAGATACAGTTGCTTCGCACACACAATGGATTGGAGATATTAATGAGACTCAGAAGACTCATGTGAATTTTCCCATCATTGCCGATACCGACTTTAAAGTATCAAACCTGTATGATATGATCCATCCTCAGGTGAGCGATAAATTCACGGTTCGCTCTGTATTTGTGATTGGTCCAGATAAAAAAGTGAAGTTATCCATTACCTATCCTGCCTCTACGGGAAGAAATTTTGATGAAATTCTTCGTGTAATCGACAGCTTGCAATTAACGGCTGGTTATAGTGTTGCAACTCCTGCTAACTGGAAGCAAGGGGACGATGTAATCATCGTAAACTCAATAAAAGATGAAGATATCGCGGCTAAATTCCCGAAAGGACATACCCGGATTAAGCCTTATTTAAGGACAACACCGCAGCCAAACATTTAACAAATTTCTATTTATAGCATATTGAAGAGGCTCCCCCACGGGAGCTTTCTTTTTTTGGTCTAAATTTGTGCACCCTATCATAAATCGGGTGTTTGATGAATCCGTTGCACAAAGAAAAGCCGATGAACGAATTGCCGGTGATGAATGAATCAGAAGGCATTGTACTTTTTCACCCCCATATTCCTGAAACCGCCATTGAAGAAGTAACCAAAGTATTGCACTCACGGTGGATTGGTCAAGGGCCTCGAGTGGCACAATTTGAAAAAGAGTTTTCACAACGCTTTGGCGGAAATGGAACCTCAATAGCCGTTGGTTCAGGAACCGATGCCTTGCACCTTTCTTATATTTTAGCTGGACTACAAGAAGGTGACGAGGTAATCACACCTGTTTTCACCTGCACCGCTACCAGCATTCCATTTTTATACATGGGTGTAAAAATCAGGTTTGCCGATGTCGATCCTGAAACATTAAATATCAATGTGCCGCACGTACGTGAATTGATCAATGAAAAAACGAAAGCTATTGTATGTGTCCATTATGGAGGGCTTCCTTGTGATATGGACGAACTGCATGCCATTGCAAAAGAATATAATATACCGGTGATTGAGGACGCTGCCCATGCGTTGGGTGCCACCTATAAAGGAAAAAACATTGGCGAAATTTCTCCCTTCACCATGTTTTCATTTCAGGCCATCAAACACATTACCACCGGTGATGGTGGTATGGTCATTATTCAAGATCAAAATCTGATTTCCAAAGCAGAACGAATTCGTTGGTTCGGCATCGACCGGTCGAACAAACAAAAAGGTACTTGGGAAAATGACATCACGGAAGTAGGCTATAAGTATCAAATGACAGACATTAGTGCCGCCATGGGCCTGGCTTCACTGCGTGAATTTGATCAGACATTATCGCACCGTCAGGGTTTGTTTGAAGAATATAAAAAAGGATTAAAGGGGGCTCAAGGAATAAAACTTATTGGTGCTGACGCTGATGATCGTACTCATGCAGCATGGCTGTGTACAGCCTTAGTGGAAAAAGATAGGATGGGATTCATGCACGCACTACGCGAGAAAAAAATTGAATCTGGCCAGGTGCATTACCGCAATGACCGGTATAGCATTTTAGGAGGAAGAAGAGATGACTTACCAAATATGGATGCGGTAGAAGAAAATTATATTGTTCTTCCGCTCCACATGAAGATGACCAAGGAGAACGTGCAATACATCTGTGATGCGATTAAACAGGGTTGGTAGTTCCACGCTTGGGTTAGCTATGAGTTTCGAGCTTCCAGCTACACTCACAGCCTGCAGCAATAGTTGGTTCAACAAACCTTACAATTGAAGATCGTTACTTTGTCCAAACAGAAAATAATCGCTTTACTTTATCACGAAGTAATTTTACTTTGAAACCATGTTCATCAGGATCTGGTGTGTAGCCCATAAACTTCTGACCTAATCGCAAATACATATCAAAGAAGGTAGATTTGGAAACGCCCCACTTCAACAAGAACTGTTTGTTGCCATCATTCTTTTTTACTCGGGCTGTGCTGCGCGAAACAAAATGATACACCCGCGAACGGCTAACGCCTTTAAAGTATCGCACTCCCACATGCCATAACTTCATCATCATATCAGGATCGGAAGCCATACCCGGTGTAAACTCGGTACTCAGTCCACCAATCAGATTCCAGATATTTTTATGAAGCACCATCGGATACCAGTTCGCTCCATTCCAGTCTTCAAAGGGAAATGAATCATACTCCTTCAAAAATCGTTGCTCATCAAACTCATTTACGGTCTTACCGAAATTGTGAGGAGCAATCATGCTTGAGTATTGCGTAGGACTATGTTCGATCATCGTACCACAAATACAGAAATAAATATGATCGAGTTTTTTAATTTCTTCCAGCAAATGATAATCCCAATCGGGAGCAAAATAATAATCATCATCTGACAATACGATATAATCGGAAACAGCCAATGTTGCCGGAGAATTAAATCCGTAACATACGCCCACATTTTCTTCGGAATGAGAATAACTAAGTGCTTGACTTTTTACCCATTCCACGGAACCATCCTTGCCTTCGTTGATGTGTACAATAATCTGATGATGATAGCGGGAATTTTTGCGGATACTCTCCACACAACATTTCAGATAATCCAGATTATTCCATGAGGGAATAAGGATCGAGAAAACCGGTTTCTCTGCAGACACATTAGGATGGAAACTGATTTTAGAAATCATTTACTACAGATTTGAAGATTCGTATTGTTTCTTTTGCTGACGCTGATAACCATAGTTAACCAGATAAATTCCTAATACGGTAATCAAAAATGCTAAACCTATTTTCAGGTTAAGTTTCTCATTCAACACCAACCAACCCAACACTACAGCCACCAAAGGATTGATATAAGAATAAAGCGATGCGATGGTAATGGGTAACTTCGATAGTGTGTAGGCATACATGCTAAATGCTGCTACTGAGCCCATGATGATAAGGTAAGAAAGTGCTAACACTACTTCTGAAGTAAAGACAACATTACTTAAGTCGTCAAAGAAAAAACTGAATGGCAAGCAAAAAATTCCACCAAACAGCATTTGCATGCCCGCATTTAAAAATGGGTTGGTGCTAATGTTTTTTCGCTGGGTAAGCATACTTCCGATGGCCCATGTAAGCGTAGCTAAAAAAATTAAAATGATTCCCATACGATAACTCGGATTGGCAAAGTCAGCGAGGTATTCACTAAACACCAGCACGATGCCCGACAGCCCTATAAAAACACCAAGCGTAATTATCCAATTCGGTAGTTCTGATCTGTTGACCGTAAGATTTATTAAAATCACCATTACCGGCATAGTAGAACAAATGATGGCAGCAAGACCGCTCGGCACAAACACTTCGGCCCATGATACTAAACCATTGCCGCACGTAATCAATAAGAACCCGCGAAAAGCCTGAATGCGCAAGACATTCCATGACGGAAAGTTTTCTTTCTTAATCAAAAACAAAAAACCTGAGAGCAATAAACCGGCTATTATTTGTCTGATAGCGGCAAACAAAAACGGTGGAAAACTCATCACTCCTATGCGCATCACCAAAAAGGTAGTTCCCCAGATCAGGCAAATGCCGGCAAGGCAGACGTAAGCAATGACTATTTCTCTTTTCACGGGCGCGAAGGTAGGATTTGGTTTCTTAAACCACCACCTCAACTTGGTCGAACTATTCAAATGAATAAATAGATATTGGTTTTATAAGGCTCAATTTACAACTCAAGCACCATTTTGCTGTTTTATACATACTTTTTATATTTGTACTCTATACGTATAAATAACACTTCAAATGGCCACATTCACAAGCACTCTGCCTGATAGCCTGTTAGAATTGCTTTCAGAAAAAGCAAAGACGCTATCGGTGCCTAAGAACAAACTGATTGAGAATGCACTGCGACTTTACCTCGAACATTTAGAAAAGGCAGAGTATATCAAATCCTACAAGAAAGCTTCCGAAGACAAAGATGTGATGCTGATCGCAGAAGAGGGTATGGAAGATTACCTGAAACAATTGGAAGAATGAAGCAAGGAGAAGTTTGGTTTGCCAACCTGAATCCAACCAAAGGCAGTGAGCAGGCAGGTATGCGGCCTGTAGTCATTCTAAGTGGAAACTTGCTGAATGAACATTTGAATATTTTGATTGTTGCTCCGCTTACTACAAAAATCAAAAGATATAAAGGCAATCCGATCCTTCACCCAACCGTTATCAACGGTTTAAAAAATGAATCTGAAATGCTGGTGTTTCACATCCGTTCAATTTCTAAAGATCGACTGGTGAATAAACTTGGAAAAATAGAAACCTATGAAATTGACCGGGCTATAAAAACATTGAATGAGATCTTAAGATACTGACCAGGTTGTCTTACACCGCCATCGTATCATACACCACCACCCGCTCCCACAGGTGCGAGCAATCGGCAATAAACTTCTGATGGATAGGATGATCCTGATACACTTTCTGTCCTGCCGTGTCATCAAAGAACATCAACTCAGAAACGGAATAACTGTTGTCTACCACATCGCGCTTTTCGGTAGAGGCTGGCACGCCTACGTGCATGGAGCGAATGGTTTCGATTTTCTCCAGCGACTTAACGCCTGCAATCAATTTGGCAAGATCTTCCTTTGAGTCAGGATTCTTAAGCCAGAAAAAAACGTGGTGTACTAAAGGTGCTTTACTCATTTTCTTTTTAGTAAAAGGTTTGGCAAAAGCAGTACCTGCCACAGCCAGCATGGAGATACTAGCTAAAAAGGTTCTGCGTGTTTGTTTGGACATCAGGGATTTGATTTTGAATTCAACAAAGTTAATGAATAACAGTTGATCCAAAATAGTGAAAACATGAAACTGTGGTTAGTGGTGACCACAGTTTCTACTTCAAATTATTACACAATAGCGCACGCTCCACCGGCACAAGCAGCTTCTGCTTTATGATCGGTCTCGTCATCAGCTTCATACACCAGAGTAAGATCGATCGACTTTAGGCTCTTCTCCAATTCCTCAAATTCACTACTGGAAATATCTTCAAAAGGCGCCTGCTTATAATTGCCATTATCATAAGGCAATACGCTGAGGCCATTATAGGATGCTTTATTCTCCCACATCCACTCTCCTACTTTTTCCCAGTCACCCTCCTCTATAGATACCGTAGCGGATACATTGTTGGCATTGCTTCCTCTTCTAAATCCATTGCGCACCCATTCGGTGTTAAACTTCTTAATGCGTTCAAGCAAATCCATCACATCTTCCGTACGAAGTATACTTCCCTCAGGTGCTCTTTGTGGAATACAAATAATCGCCTGCTTACTATTCAGTTGATCATCTTCAATCAACTCTGGATGTGTTATATACAAATACTGATAAAGCGCTTCATTTTTTCCGATCCTTACCCTTCGCAAATAATAATCATTGTGCCAGGCGTGGATGCCTGATGAAGTACCTAACACCAGTGAAGTTGTGCCTGATGGTTTGATGGTGGTGCAGCGGGCGGCAAACTGAATTCCGATTTTAGAAGACACTTCCAGGTTCATGTGTTTCACTTCTTCAGCAGCTTCGCGCAAATCGTATTTTAGAATTCTGCCACTGGCAATGCCCGTCATGCCCACACCGATTAGGGCATCGCCTTCGGTAGTCTCTTGCCACACCTCACGCAAATAATGAAAATTGGTAAAGCCTGCCTGAAGTGTTCCTAAAAATGCGGCAGCCTTAGCTCGTTCATTCAACTCCTGCTGACTGAATATATCGGATACATTCACTTCGCAGAGATTACAAAATTGGAATGGACGCAATGCAATTTCACAGCATGGATTAGTTCCCCAATCCATATCGTTGGTGAAATAAAATCCCGGCTCACCGGAACCCGATAGTTCAATTTTTTTCCATAGTGTAGCAAAATCGTTGCGTGTGGTCGTCTCACGAGGTAGCACGACAGAATTATTGGCACGACCTCGCTGTTCATTCAACTCCCACCAATTGCCAAACTTACAGGTGAGCATCTCTTCGTCATCCGCTGAGAACAATGAAATCATGGCCGATCTACGTATACCTCCTGCCAACACTGCATTGGCGAGGTAGCACAAAATATCATGACATTCGAGTGGAGTTAATTTTTCACCTTCAGCCTTTCGATCCAGAACGGCCTGAACGTGTGCGACACATATTTTCAACGGCTCAGGTCCGGGTGCTTTTCCCCCTGCCGTCACCAGTCGTGCGCCTTTTGGGCGTATGTCAGAATAATCGAACTCAGGCAAATAGTTACTGAATCCGAAATAACTTTTCAAAAGAACTTTTACAGCATCTGCCCAGCCTTCCAGACTATCACCAATCAGAAATTTTTTTATTTTACTTGCCTTTTTTATCGGTGGAAGCTTCTCTACATGATGACGCTGCACAGAATAACCAACGCCCGTGCCACCTAATAACAAAAACAGTGTTTCAGAAAAGGCACGGATGTCATCTACCGGCAGATAGGCACAATTATAAATACGGCTATGATTACGCGCGATCGCTGGCCCTGCAAATTGCATGGCCCGCATCGATGGCAGAACTTTTTTATCATACACAAACTTCATCCAATGATGAATCTCGTCTTTGATATAAGGATACTTCTCCATCATCATCTCTTCATAGCGATGACATATCTCAGGCCATGTTTCTCTGCGCTTCAACTCAGGTAAGTAGCGCGCATACTTCATGTGAACAATTAAGTCACTTAATATCTCTTGATTGAGTTCCATGGCATTCGCTAATTATTATGGACGATTGATTTAAACCGTGGAAAAAGAATATTATTTTCTAAATGAATATGTTGAAGAAGATCATTGTCAAACTCCTGAAGCATGACATAAGTCAATTGAAAAGTTGGGCAAGCGTATGATGGTGCAGTGTAATGATTCGTGCGCGAACGTATGGATTTAATAAGATCACCGGCACGCTCATGTTCCGCCTCCATCACGTTGATCGGCATTTCAAGGGCATCGGGAGAAATTTCACCTTCTACGGATGCGATGGGTTGACCTTCAATTCGTTTAATAGCAGGGAAAAGTATTTGCTCCTCTTTAGGCAAATGACCTAACAGTTCTTCTGCCAATGCTTCAAAGTCGGTGCGCACGGCCAGCAATTCAGGGTTGGTATCTGTATGCACACTACAAACCTTATCCAATAACTCACGAATCTTAGGAATGGCCTCGCGCACATATTGATGGTGATGTTGAACAATAAAATCTGCCAGCACCGATGAATTCCACGTTTCAAAATTTAATGCATTGCCTGGTTTATTCTTGGGCATCTCAAGAATCTCCTGCCACACTTTTTCACTATTCAAATTTGACTTTTTGCATGCCTCCTTAAAAGGCACTTTTCCATTACAACAAAAATCAAGGTCATATTTATTAAGAACGCTGATGGCTTGTGGAAAAGCCAGGGCTACATCGGCTACTGTCGCAGTCCCTATTTCTAAAGTTTGTTCTGTGGAGGTCATAATTTTCGATTTTAATTCGCATCAAATCTATGTTCTCCCAAAAACCTATTCTATGATTTCAGTCATAGAATAGAAAAAGATTTGCTTGTCATAGTATTAACCTTAACTATTATATTTACTTACGGCTTAAATGGTTTCGGGTGCGAACGATCAAGATTAAATTCCTGCTAATCAGTCTGATTACACTTATCGAAACAGAGGCCCAGGTAAAAAAGGATACGGTTGAAAAGAAATCCAATACCAAAAAAGCATTTCGCGAAGGCAATAAACTTATCTCAACCAGTCCGCAGGACACAATTATCAAAGAGAAAAGCATTGATGCATATTCGGAGTATGCAGGAAGAATAATCCGGAATATTAATATCGAACGGATTGGTTTTGAGAAATCCATTTCAACAGCGCAAAAAAAGTAACAAAAACAATTACGCGACTAGCCAACAAGCCATAAAATCCGGGCCATCGCGGCCAGCTATGCAAAGAAAGATGATATCACTACAAGGACCTCTGAACCTATTCCTGCCTTAAATGCGATGATTGACATCACGACTACCCGGAGAGCTGCAGGAGAGTCAACCATTCCCGATTCCATCATGTATTTTCTTTTTATCCTTTGTTTATGTTCTGCCTTCTTATTGGGTTATGATCATAAAAATAAATTTGATTGGATTGTGGTGATCGGTTTTGCGATCATGCTTTCCTCTACCGTGTCTACCATCATTGATATGGACAGGCCCCGCAGCGGACTTATCGACATGGATAAACCCAATGAGAAAATCATTGAGTTGAGGAAATGTTTAAGTGAGCTTAGGCATCCGCTGATAAATTCCAAAATAAAGAAATATATTAAGTGCTTATTAATAAACCTGAATGAACAGTCGAGGAGAAATCATTTCACTCAGCATCACGTGTGTTTTTATCTATACACTGGCTGCACTACTGGAAAGTTGTAATACCTCTGGCGACCAAAAGGAAGTTACCAATAAAATCAGTAGTGCACCAGCCACGTTCGTAGGCTCATCCAATTGTCAGTCGTGTCATACGAAAGAGTTTGCCGATTGGAAAAAATCAGATCACTATTTAGCCATGCAACATGCACATGACACAACCGTGTTGGGTGACTTTAATAATACCACGTTTGTAGCCGATGGCGTTACTAACAAATTTTTCAAAAGAGATGGAAAATTCTACATTAATACCCAAGGAGAAGATGGAAAGAATCATGACTTCGAGGTGCTGTATGCGTTTGGCTATTTTCCATTGCAACAATATCTCATCGCTTTTCCCGGAGGCCGGTTGCAAACAGCACGGGTAACCTGGAACTCGCGCGACAAAAAATGGTTTCATCAATATGCTGGTCAAAAAGTGTATCACAAAGATTGGCTTCACTGGACAGGCACCAGTCAAAACTGGAACACGATGTGCGCAACATGTCACTCCACCAATCTGCAAAAGAATTACGACTTCAAAACAGATTCCTATCATACAACCTGGGGTGAAATCAATGTAAGTTGCGAAAGTTGTCATGGTCCGGGCAGCAAACACAACGAGTTGATGAATTCGTCAGAATATAAAAAGGGAAAATCCATTGAAAATTCAGGACTGCTATACGCCAAAAACAGCAACCCCCAACTTCAACTGAATACCTGCGCACCATGTCATGCGCGCAAATCTGATATTGCTCAAAAATTTGTTCCTTCCAAAGAAATCATGGATAATCTGATTCCGCAAATCATCAGTAACGATTTTCACTTTGCTGACGGACAAATCAATGATGAAGATTATGAATATAGCTCCTTTGCACAAAGTAAGATGTTTCATAAAGAGGTGCGATGCAGCAATTGTCATAATCCACATTCAGGAAAGCTGGTGGCGGTAGGAAATAATCTATGCCTGAATTGTCATACACCGAAGTATAATACAGAAGAACATCACTTCCATAAAATCAATACCGAAGGTGCACAGTGCATTAGTTGTCATATGCCCGTAAAAACGTATATGGGAAATGATCATCGCAGAGATCACAGCTTTCGCATTCCACGGCCTGATCAATCCATCGTGTATGAAACACCCAATACGTGCACCAGTTGCCACAAAGATAAACCCAACACATGGGCTGCTGAGGCAATTAAAAAATGGTATGGACCAAAGCGCACATATCACTTCTCTGATGACTTATTGCCTGGCAGCAAACTTACTGATAAGAGTGAAATTCACTTAGTGAAACTGTTGTCTGATACCTTACAGCCCGAAATAGCCCGTGCTACTGCCGTTCATTACTTGGGAAATATTCAGACGCAACAAAGTGCTGATGCCTTAGTGCGTGCGTTAAAAGATAAAAAACCTCTGGTCCGTTATCACGCTGTGCGGTCGTTGGAAAATTTCCCACCCGATGTTTGGATATCTGATGCGCAGAATAATCTGACGGATAAAGTTCGTGCTGTTCGTATCGCTACCGCTAATCTTTATCATCGGCTACCAGCCGAAGCTATTCCTGCTTCGGCCAGAAATGAATATGCAGCTGCCGATGCAGAAAATAAAAAATATTTGCAATATCAAACTGACTTTGCCGTGGGCAATGTGATGCTGGCTGACCATCACTTGCAGGGTGGTGATCACATTAACGCCATAATCCACTATGTGAGAGGCTTGAAGAAAGACAGTTTAATGAATTATGCCCGATTAAACTTAGCCTCATCTTACAACTCGGTTGGCAAAAACTCAGAAGCATTAAGCGAACTAAATGCTGCCGCAGCCATTGATCCAAAGAACGAACGCATTTTTTATAACCTGGGATTATTACATTACGAGATGGGAAATGCTCCCCAAGCGATGGAAAGTTTTCAACAATCAGTTCGGCTAAACTCAACCAATCCTAGTTTGTATTACAACTACGGTCTTCTTCTGCAGCAACAAGGAAATGTAAAAGAAGCCGAACAGATTCTATTAAAAGGTTATTCATTAAGTCCACAGGCGATCAATATTAATTATGCATTAGCCTTCCTTTATGCAAATCAAAACATGATGCAACGAGCGCGAGCACACGCTGAAGTGTTGCGTAAAATGGATCCCAATAATCCTGATTACCAGGGATTATTTAAAAGTCTAGGAATATAAAGAAAGTGCGCTGACAACTTTTGTTTGACTTCTAAATAGCCAAAGTCACGATCGAGCGGTTTTCTTACTTCACTTTACAGTCAAAGTTTTTCAAAACATTTGTGGGGGTGATACACTCACTTCAAAAACATGGTATCCCCAAGGAGGGATATCCAGATAAAGACCTCGTGATAAGAGCTCGTTGCCATTGCGGTAGAAAAGAGCAACACTCATGAGATCCCTGAATTCAATGGATTGATTGTTCAAGTCAGAAAATGGAAGCCGCACATAACACTGACTTGAATATGGTGCATAGTTAACCGTTACCAATGCCCGTCTGCCATTACTTTCCCAGGCAAATGCAACAAATGAATCCCAGCTTCCATTTCCATCCCATGCCGACTCACATTCAAGCATGCGCCATTGCCCGTCACAAAAAAGCGGCTGCTTTATTACAGCAAGAAGTTCACGATAAAAATCTCGCAAGTCAGCATTCAGTGGCTCATGTGGGGCTCTGACCAAATGAGGTGAGATGCGTTTCATCCTCCCTTCAAATTGTCCCTGATGAAAAAAACGCAAGCCTGGAGACAAAAAAGTGATCAATGCAGCAGCCTGATACTTGTTCGGTCCGAATGTATCTGCAGCGCGTGTTTCATCATGGTTTTCAAGGAAGCGCACAAGTTTATTCTGATAGTCGAGGCCAGCGTAAAAATGTTCGCGCACAGGTCTTGCATGATCTTCGCGCAGGCGATCATACAATCGTTTATCATAGGTGTAATCAAAACCCTGCTGCTGAAGTGTCCATTCCATATCCCAATATACTTCGGCCATGAAACAAAAATCAGGAACCTGTTTATGAACTGCTTTTATGGCATCAGGCCAAAAGGGTTGTACTTGGCGGCCCCAGGTTCTTTCAAAAACGCCAGGTAAAATAAGCATTGCCATATCACAACGCACACCATCACATTGGCTGGAGATGCGCATTAGTTCTTGCTTCATTGCCTCTACTGCATCGGCATTACTATAATCGAGTTGTAATGTATCTGGCCATCCAGAGAAATATGGATCGCGGCCGTAAGCAAGAATTTTTTCGCTTTGTTTGAAATGAATACGAACATAATTCTGCGGTTCCTTTTCCAAATCATGTTCTGTTCCTGATATAAAATATGCGGGATGATCCTGAACCCATGGATGATCAGGTCCCATGTGATTGGGAACAAAATCGAGCATCAACTTAAGCCCTCGTTGATTTAGTTTAGAGCGGAGCCGCCTTAAGGCAACATCACCGCCAAGGTTAGGATGCACATGATAATCAGAAATGGCAAATCCTGAACCTCTAATGTCATCATCGTTCAGGTTAGGCAATGTTTGATTGAACTCATGTTGCCAATCTGGATTTTCAAGTGACACTTTTCGTGCTTGTTCACCGGTGGTCCATACACTCAAAAACCAAATCCAGTCAAAGCCCATCTCGGCCAGGCGATCCAGCTCGCTGTCTGGAATATCATCAAGCGTAGCGTGCCGGCCCAGGTTCTGCGAAAGTTCGGTAAGCCATACCCGTGTATTGATTTGATATAAAGATGGATATTTCATTTGATTCATTTTTATTTCCGCGAAGTCAGCCGCAGGTTCGTATTGCATATTCAACCAGAATCAGAGATCAACATGAGTCAATATATTATATTTTTCTTAATTGTTCTTCCCATGATGAATCAAATACACTGTTTAATGAAACATTAGTCTGTGGTTACTGAATCTCCACTAAAGATGTATTTAAACAAGCGCTATATAAATGATCATTATCATCAATCCGGGTGACTCTACTCAATAAAAATCGATGGACTGACAGACCTATACATATCTGATTTTTCGCGCCTCATTAATCCAACCAAATCAAAAGTAAATCCAGAACGTTCGTACTCTATTCAAACTATTTTTTTCTAAAGAATAACTCTTAGCCCTTCAAGATTTGAATTGCCATGGGTAAAATTTATATGGATATATTACTTGTAATTGATAGATTTAGGTATTGAGCTAAAAGCTTTCGAGTATTAGTCCATGTTTCTTTAATCTTTCCTTCAACTATAACAATTACTTATGAGCAAAACAAAAGTTGCCATTTTAGGATGCGGCTTTATTTCCGATATCCATGTGGAAAGCTACGAGCGTTTTGTGCCAGACGCAGAAGTCGTGGCGGTGTATAGTCGTGATCTTAACAAAGCAAAAGCCTTTGCCGAAAAACACCATATCAAAGGCTGGTATGATTCGATGGATGCCATCATCACCGAGTCGGGTTGTGAAGTGGTGGACATTTGTTTACCCAATTTTCTGCACGCACAGGCAGCGATAAAGGCGGCTAAAGCAAAAAAACATATCATCATTGAAAAGCCTTTGGCGGTAACCCTGGAAGAAGCGGATGAAATGATAAAAGTATGTGCTGAGGAAGGCGTAAAACTAATGTATGCCGAAGAGCTGTGCTTCGCTCCTAAATATGAACGCGTGCGAAGTTTGACAAAGGAAGGTGCGATTGGAAACATCTACATGCTCAAGCAGGCGGAAAAACATTCAGGTCCCCACTCCGACTGGTTTTATGATGTAAACCTGGCGGGTGGTGGTGTGCTGATGGATATGGGCTGCCACGCCTTCGGTTGGTTTTTCTGGATGATGAACAACGCCAAAGTAAAAAATGTGATGGCCACCATGTCCACGGTGTTGCATAACGGCAGAACGAAAGGAGAAGATAACTCGGTGGTGATTGTTGAATTTGAAAACGGAACCATCGGCATAGCCGAAAACAGCTGGGCCCGCCACGGTGGCATGGATGACCACTGCGAGGTGTATGGCACGGAGGGATTAATGTATGCGGACTTATTCAGGGGTAACGCTGCACTTGCTTATAGCAAAAAAGGATTTGGCTATGCGATGGAGAAAGCAGACACCACCACGGGTTGGAGCTTTCCCGTTTTTGAAGAAGCCTTCAACCAGGGCTACCCCCATGAGCTGAAACATTTTATCGATTGTGTGCGCAACAATAAGCAACCCTTAGTAACAGGAGAGTTAGGTCGTGCGGTGCTCGAAGTGATCTACGCTGCTTATGCATCGGCTAAGCAAGGAAGGAAAATAGAATTGCCCTTTGCACCCGTTGTGAAAAAGCCGATAGACTTGTGGTTAAGTTAAATTGATTATCGCCACTGATTCACAGATTTTTTATAAAATTTACTGCAATAGTATGTACCCGTAATCAGTGAATCTGTGGCTAAAATAAAACGTAGATTCGGTTAGTAGTTAAAACGATTATCGCCACTGATTCACAGATTAATTGAAAAATTTACTGCAATAGTATGTACCGGTAATCAGTGAATCTGTGGCTAAAATAAAACGTGAGTAGATCCGGTTAGTAGTTTAAATTGATTATCGCCACTGATTCACAGATTTTTTATAAAATTTACTGCAATAGTATGTACCCGTAATTGTCGCCACTGATTCACAGATTTTTCAATGGCCTGCTGAAATAGTCTGGACTTTGTGAATCTGTGGCAAAAATAAAAAGTTACGATGAAGTCAGGTTTTGCGGTCTGACTTTCTTTCCAATTGCGGGCAATGTCAATTCCTTAACTAAGCAAAATTCTTCTATGAAATGTCTTTCCGGCCAACCCCGACATACCGGGGCAGAATCCGGTTCATATAGCACAAGCTCGTTTCATTGCATATAACCCCTTACCTCCACGGGATCCATGCGAAGCGCTTGGCAGGCCTGGATCGAGTTTGAAGCGAGGACATAAGTTGTAAAGCGGTGAACTCGTCCTGTATGACAGCTTCGTGGGAAAGGACATACAAATACAACTATGAAAATGTCATTCCGGCCAAGCAAGACGATCATTGCGTAAAACAAAAAACTCCTATTGCCAATCACCCTGGTGGCTTCCAAAATTGTTTTTATGTAATTTTAGACCATGGTTAAATTACCGTCAATATCTAAACGAACCTTTTGGGATGCCGACATTTGCGAGTATGATTTTATACACTCAAATGAATGGGTCATAACAAGGGTTTTTGACAGAGGAACGCTTGATGAAGTGTTTTCCATTATTAATTATTATGGATTTGATACTGTTAAGAATGTATTGGTGAACACCAACGACAATTTACCCAACCATACCATCTTGCTAGCAAGAGCAATTTTCAAACTGAACTATACCGATTTTAAATGCTCCGAAAAGAAACCGTTTCTTCTTCATTGCTAGAGAGTCTGGCTTCGCTGATGGAAATGAATTCCATAAAAACACATCGGCTGGTTGGAGGAACAGCCCTGGCGCTTCAACTTGGTCATCGCATTTCGCTTGACATTGATTTATTTTCGGATCACAAAAATGATTATGAAGAAATTCAGGAGGAACTTTATATGAAATTTGGAAATCGTTTTTCGAAAGGACGAAATATTAATAACGCGTTTAGCAGGGGAATTGCAGTTTACATAAATGATATTAAGACCGATATTTTAGATTGGAAAGTCAGATTTATTCGGCCTGTGCTTCTTGACGAACAGATTAGAATGGCTTCCAAAGAGGATATTATACCCATGAAGTTCAATACATTTTTGTGCTCCCCAGAGTTTGCCCGGTATGAAAAAAAAGATTTTGTCGATATCGCCAACTTAATGAAAGAATTCTCTCTGGAACAAATGATCAGCTTATACAATGAAAAGTATCCTCATGAGCAAATGTCTTCGCGACTTATGTTAGAAGGCTTGCAGCTAAGCGAAATGGCTGATAAAAAAGTAATGCCAAAAATATTGAATAACGAAAGCTGGGGGGATATAAAAAAGCAAATCGAAAAATCCATTGCCTTATTTATAGCAAGACACACAGGATAAAAGGAACAGGTTCCAAAACCAAGGGAAAAAGGATTTCTGCAAGGCAGCGCTAACCAATGAAGAATTGGTAATTGATTAATATTAACATCCTGTAATTCAAGTGGCAGGATTTCAGACCTGCTTAATCATTAATCAGCGTAATGCTGTTTTCTATATCAACAACGAATGGTCGCAGGTAATCAGGCAGGTTCGTTTTCATCTTATCCATCAACCAATATTGTTTTTTTCCTTGAACAGATATTTCAAAATAAAGTCCGCCCCAATCACCAGCATCCGGCTGGCCAATCACACCTGAATCAGTCGCCAGTAATTCTTGAGGAACTTTTGAGGCTAAGCCCTTCACCTTTTCGAACAAAGACTGATCGAGTTTTTGAAAATTCCCCTCGTAAGATTTATTCTGATAAGGGTAACTATCACGCGTGTCTTCGTAAAGTGCGGTGGTAGTCAGCTTGAAAATTTCAATGCATTTTTCACCTTGACAAAATCCATAAAAATGACCAAAGAGAATATAGTCACTCGTTGAACCTGATTCAACAAGCTCGTTATGTTCACAGGAAGTCAATATCAGTAAAATGCAGATTATTCTTTTCATAACGTGTTACTCGGTTGTCATTAGACACCTCCACACTAAAAATAGTTGGAGCGGTTTAATTTATTACATACCAAAATTGCTTCACTAAAACACACTTCAACTTCATTCAGGTTGTCTCGCATGCACTTCGCTTCATTGGGATCGCGGGTCTCGTGCCTCGCCCGCGATGACGTTTCATTCAGCACACACTTCAACTTCATTCAGGTTTGGGTGCACTTTCTTTTGGAGTTCCAAACCAGGATCGTTGCCAGCCGATGGAGAACGTAGTAAAATTCTGACCTATGCGCACCACTGCTCCTCTACTGGCCGAAAACCTCAGTGAGTTCCTTTTTCCAACTGGCGCTACTGCGGTAAGTCCGATGCGAGCATTGGCCACCCGGTCGTCTTTATAAACATCATTGATGGATGATTTTCCTCCCATGGAGCAGGTCTACAGGCCTCGTGCCAGTGGGGAAGTCATCATTCCCATCAACATGGATTCCTATTATGAGGATAAGCTTTGGTATGCCATCATGGATGTGGCATGGCTTTTTAAAATCGGATGACGTGGAAGAACGATTTGCGAATCGCTTCCGCTGGAGGATTGGTGCCGGCTATCGGCTGAGTTATAACCTGCGCTTTGAGTTTTTATACATGCTTCAGCAATCCAAGAACACCATTGACGATAACTTTGAGTCAAGCGATAACTTTTTCTGATTCCGGGTGAAACAATACCATCCGGCTTTAACGTGTCAAGCACAAATCCTTTTTTAAGGAGTTCTGCATTAGCTAATCTCAGGATCAAATCGGAATACATTTTCTTACTGTCTCTGCGAGTATCATGATTGGGGTCATTGTCCCCGGGCTTGCCCCAGGCATAGGTCTTGTACTTTTTTAGGCTACTCCTTTTGTTTGCGTGGAGTCTATTTGAATGCCTCCACATGAGCTTAAAATGAAGGCTAATAATAGAACGGTGCCGTTTATTTTGGTGAAGGAAACAAAGTTAAAATTTACATTTCAGAAGTATACTCAAGTTTTAATGCGATTTAGTCAAAAACTATCGATAGTTCATTCTTCAATTACCGGGAATGTTATAACTTTAATCGTATTGATCAATCTTCAGAGACTAAGTAATTCCTTAGTGAATCAACTGAGATTTAGAACAAAAATGATCTCATTAATACTGAAATTTCTAAACTGACATTACTCCTACATTTATGTCTTCCGAATCATTTGAGAAAACCGGATCCAAACACAATCCTGTTATTCACACTACGTTACAACTATTAGCATTAGGTCTTTTACTCATGGCCTGCTATTTTATCTTGGCACCTTTCATCACCCTCATGGTGTGGGCCAGCGTTTTGGCGATCACGCTCTATCCGTTACAAAAAATAATCGCCAACAAATTACGAGGGCGAAACGGTTGGGCAGCCGCGATTATTACGGTGCTGATGCTTGTCATTTTGATTGCGCCTGCAATTTGGCTATTGCTATCCACGGTAAAAGAAGTTAGAGAATTGGCTCAACTATATCGTGCAGGTCAATTCAACATACCACCACCACCAGATAATGTAAAAGGATGGCCGCTGATAGGCAATAAAGTTTTTGATCTTTGGTCCGCTGCCAATTCAAACCTTACTGCACTGGTTGTCGAACATACCGACCAGGTGAAAATAATTTCACTTAAATTTCTGGATCTTCTTGCCAGCACAGGTAAAGGCATTTTGTTGTTCACACTCGCAGTAGTGGCGAGCGGAGTTTTATTGGCCTATGCAAAGCCCTCAGGAGAATTCGCAAAATCATTTTTTGTAAAATTGCTTGGCAACATGGGTGCCGAAATGACTGGGTTAGCTGAAGTCACCGTTCGTAATGTGGCGAAAGGAATTTTGGGTGTTGCTTTTATTCAGTCGATGCTGGCAGGTGTTGGTTTTGTTTTGGCGGGTATTCCGTTGGCCGGATTATGGATCGTAGTGTGTCTTGTACTCGCCATTGTTCAGCTAGGACTCCTGCCTGTTTCAATAGGAGTTATTATCTATATATGGGGACATGGCAGTACCCTCACCGCAGTGTTGTTAACAGTCTGGATGATATTTGTTGGAGTAATTGATAATGTGCTTAAGCCAATCATGCTTGGCAAAGGTGCACCCGTGCCCATGCTGGTGGTATTCCTCGGATCCATTGGCGGATTTATGAGCACCGGTTTCATTGGCTTATTTACTGGCGCCATTATTCTTTCAGTGGGATATAAACTTTTGCAGGCATGGCTAAACTCTTCGAAGGAAGAAGTGAGTGACGTAAAGAAAATATAGAGACAATCTGTTCAGATTTATTAAGCAGAGCGCCATAAAAAGTGTTCTGCTTTTTTTATGGCAGACATGAACCATAAGAGGAGTAAGAGCGAATTAAAACATCTCTCCTACATTGATCCATACACTCCAGTAGTTTTCGCTGAAGCCAAAGTCAATAGCCAGGTTTGCATTGGAATATTTGTTGAGTTTGCTCCTTAGGCCAATCCCGCCTCCTACTTTCCATTTCTTAAAATGTTGCGTTTCAAATTCAGAGGCGGATGACACATTCATGAAAGTCACCAGCCCTAATAAACCATTTGCAGTAAGTTGATAACGATGTTCTGCTTCACCATACAGCATGGCATTGGAGCGATAACGGCCGGATTGAAATCCGCGACTGGCAATTCCCGATGCAGGTGCCCAGTTGGTAGCAGGCAAATGAAGGTACGGTGCATCTCCGTTCAGCATGGTCCAGTAATAACCACGAAGAGCCAGCATGTTCACTCTGTTTGAACTGAACGGAAAATATTTCCTGCCATCGATGAACAAGGTTTGATAGTCACTATCACTTCCAAGTCCTTTGGCATTCAAACGCCAGGTGGCAATAAAATAACTTCCTTTGGGGGGATTGATGGCGTTCACTCTGGCATCATAGGCAATATTCATGGTAACGCCCGAAGAAACTGAAGGATCTGTAGTTTGTACACTATAACGGTCGAGATGACTTTCTAAAAGAATTTCAGTTTCTTCAATATTATAATGGTAGTCGAGTGCATAGCCAACCCCGGCAAACCAATTGTGGGCGATGCTTTTTAATGCATTCTGATATACCCTTATAAAATCCGTATCAATGAGCGAGCGAATTCTGGTGAATCGCCTCCGAGGCCCCAGGTGTATTGGGGAAAATGGGCGATCCGGTAGTCACCAATAAAATTCCAGGAGTTGTTGGCCAGCCAGAGGTTTGGTCTTACATAAAATCCATAACGACTAGAAAAATCAGTAAATGGAATCAAATAAATATTCGAAAGGTTTGTCTTCGCAGGATCACCCAGAAAAAATGCAGCATTGATAGAAGTAATCACTGCTTTACCTCCACCCGGTGTGCTAACCGGTGCCGGAAAGAAGGAGAAGTAAACTTTCTTATTAGATCGGTACTTGTTTACTTCCTTAAATTTCTTTCTTCCAAAAAAAACATCCACCAGGTCAACCTGTGTTGTATCCTTGGATTGTGAGAATACATTGCAAGCAGATGATATCAGAAAGAATAAAAAAAGAAGTGTCCTTGGCATGAACTCACATTGGCACAAAAGAACATAGACAAACGCAAAGAAAAAAACTTTCTGAGTCTATGACTGGCTAATTCTTTGAGCAAAAAGAAAGATTTAGAAAAGCGCCTTTCAGCACTGAATTGGTAACAGGTAGAAACATTAAACATTATCCGGATTTCTCATAAAACTTAACATAGAGTCGAGCTGAGTGGTAAAATTTCGAACCATCTATTCACTGATTTAAAATTTCTATACAGATTATCAGATAACTTGTAAGAAGAACTTATATCCTATTGAAGCTAGTAGAAGATACTCCAACCGAATAAGGTGTAGAATGGTGGGTATTTTTTCTCTTGAGTCCTCGTTAAAAGACATCAGACTGGGAATGGGTATTAAAACACAATTTACGGAAGGGGGACTTCTGGATGGTTTGTGTATGAATGAGCTTCATTATGCCGAGAAATGAACCAAAATATCAAAATTTAACTGGTTTTAAGTCAATTTTTGCTAGTCAAACTTTCAACATCCGTGCATTTATAGCCACCACTATGGTACTGACACTCATCAACACGGCACCCATAGCCGGGCTGAGCATGATTCCCGAATTATAGAGAACACCTGCCGCGAGTGGAAGTGCTATCACATTATAGCCTGTTGCCCAGGCCAGGTTCTGGATCATTTTTCTGTAGGTAGCTTTTCCGAAAAGAATCAGGTTTACAATATCTTTTGGATTGCTATTGACCAATACAATACCTGCTGTCTCTGCCGCTATATCCGAACCTGAGCCTACAGCAATTCCAATGTTAGCTTGTGCAAGCGCTGGGGCATCGTTCACTCCGTCACCCGTCATCGCTACAAACTCGCCTTTAGCCTGAAGCTCTTTTATCTTTTCTAATTTCTGGTGTGGAAGTACCTCAGCAAAAAAGCCATCCATACCCAATGTATCACTTACCTTTTTTGCTACTTCCTTATTGTCACCCGTAAGAAGCAACGTCTTGATGCCATTGGTGTGAAGCGTTTTGATTGCTTCGGGTGATTCTTTCCTGATCTCATCTGCGAGCGCAATAAAGCCGGCTACTTTTTCTTCTATCAGAACATATACAATAGTTTCGGCTTCAGTCGAACCTGGGATTTGAATAGTCAGGTTATTCTCCTTCAGATATCCGGGACTTACCACTTTTACTTGTTTGCCCTCTATGGTTGCCTGAATTCCTTTTCCAGTGATTGCCTGAAAGTCGTTGATGACAGGCATTTCAAGTTTTAGTTCTTTTGATTTGTCCAATATACCGGTGGCAATGGGATGCTCAGAATTTTGTTCCAAAGCCGAAGCCATAGAAAGTATTTGATCTGGTGTATAGCTACCCATGAGCGAATCGAATCGCACCACACTAAATTTTCCGAGCGTTAATGTGCCTGTCTTATCAAAGACTAGTGTTGTTATCTTCCTGGAGTTTTCAAAGGCCGTTCTGTTCTTTATCAGCAATCCGCTTTTAGCAGAAATAGCGGTTGACCTCGCAACTACTAACGGCACCGCCAAACCTAATGCATGAGGGCAGCAGATAACAATTACCGTTACCATTCGCTCCATCGCGAAGGCAAGATCTTTCCCAATCGTTAGCCATACGATAAAAGTTAATGCGCCAGATACAAGAGCAATGATGGTAAGCCAGCGTGCTGCCTGGTCTGCCAATAACTCCGTTTTGGATTGACTCTTTTGAGCGTCCTGTACTAATTTAATAACCTGCGCTAAATACGAGTCTTTGCTGCCATGCAACACTTCAACCTTTAACGATCCGTTTCCATTGATGGAGCCTGCTATTACTTTTTCTCCTTTCGATTTTTCTACAGGTTGTGATTCGCCTGTGAGCATGGATTCATTCAGATAACTACTTCCATCTGAAATGATGCCGTCTGCGGCAATCTTCTCACCCGGCTTGATCAGGATGATGTCACCAACTTTCAACTCTTCTGTCTTGATGTCTGTGATTTTATCACCCTTAACTAAG
>JANOUH010000090.1:0-3853 GCA_031416795.1 Cytophagales bacterium
CAGTCATTGATATTAACTACTTTGAGGATTCCTGGTGTTTCATTTTTCTGGTAACCATCCATAAATCAATAAACTCACGAGCAACTTTTTTATGCAAGATTTTTATTTCAATTAATTCTTTTTTCTTCTTCTCCAGCTTTACTTCGGCCAGTTTAAGTTCTTTATTAAGGGAAGATTTTTTCAAGGTCTTGTTTTTTGACATTTCATTATTTCTTTCCGTTTTTTATTGCGCTCAAAAAGTACTTGTTTACCTGGGATTGCATCTGGCTGAATTCTCTTTGATCTTTTATTGACTGTTCAAGTTTCTTATTGAATAATTCCATTCGCTTATCATGGGCTTCCATCCTTTTTTCCTGATGTTCAAGTCTCGACTCTGCCTTTACCATTCTTTTAATCGTAAGGCTCATTCGTTTGTCGAATGATTCCATCCTATCATTCTGCCTTTCTAAAGCAGTCTCAATGCTGGCGAGTTGAATCAACATATCTGAAATAACCTCGTCATAATTTTTTTCCATTGGAAAATAATTTTGATTAGAAATTTACTCAATCTTCAATACTGCCATAAATGCTTCCTGCGGAATCTCCACGTTGCCCACCTGACGCATGCGTTTCTTTCCCTTCTTCTGCTTTTCCAACAACTTACGCTTGCGCGAGATATCACCACCATAACATTTTGCCAACACGTTTTTGCGAATGGCACTCAATGTTTCGCGAGCTACAATTTTTTGACCGATGGCCGCTTGTATCGCCACTTCAAACATGTGGCGTGGAATCAGTTCTTTGAGTTTCTCACACAGTTTTCTTCCCCACTCCTGGGCTTTCGCGCGATGAACAATCGCTGACAGTGCATCAATCTTCTCGCCATTCAATTGCACATCCAATTTTACCATGTCACTTTCGCGCCAATCGATTAAGGTATAATCCAGTGAAGCGTATCCTTTCGAAATGGTTTTTAATTTATCGAAAAAGTCAAAAACGATTTCCGCCAGTGGCATTTCAAAAGTTAACTCAACTCGATCCGAGGTGAGATAATTTTGATTCTTGATCAAACCACGCCTGTCCATACATAAGCCAATGATGGCTCCAATGAATTCTGATTTGGTAATGATCTGCGCGCGTATAAATGGTTCGTTGATAAAATCGATCGTAGTAGGATCAGGCATTTCCGATGGCGCGTTGATGTCCATGGTTTTACCATTGGTCAGTGTGGCTTTGAATTGCACGGAGGGAACAGTCGTAATCACCGTCATGTTGAACTCACGCTCTAAACGCTCCTGAATAATCTCCATGTGGAGAAGACCAAGAAATCCGCAACGGAAACCAAAACCTAAGGCAGCGGATGTCTCTGGCTCCCACACCAACGAGGCATCGTTGAGTTGAAGTTTTTCCATCGATGCACGCAACTCTTCAAACTCCGAAGTCTCTACTGGATAGATACCGGCAAACACCATCGGCTTAACATCTTCAAAACCTTTGATGGCTTCGCCCGGGTTGCTTACTAATGTGATCGTGTCTCCTACTTTAACTTCTTTCGCTACTTTAATACCTGAAATCAGATAACCTACATTGCCGGCACTGATCTCATTTTGTGGAAGCTTGTCTAATTTCAACACGCCAATTTCATCGGCACCGTATTGCTTATCAGCATTTACAAATTTTACCAGATCACCCTTGCGCATGGTGCCGTTGAACACACGATAGATAACCTCTATACCCCGGAAAGAATTGAACACCGAATCAAAAATCATCGCCTGAAGCGGGGCCTTTGGATCTCCTTTCGGAGCTGGAACCCGCTCAATTACAGCTCT
Source organism: Cytophagales bacterium (assembly GCA_031416795.1). Classification (GTDB taxonomy): domain Bacteria; phylum Bacteroidota; class Bacteroidia; order Cytophagales; family Cyclobacteriaceae; genus ELB16-189. The sequence continues at coordinate 1,809 of JANOUH010000090.1, forward strand.
CAAAATTTCTTCAATGCCTTTGCCTTCTTTCGCACTAGCTTTTAATACCGAGCTGCGATCGCAGCCAATCAATTCTACAATCTGATCGGTAACTTCTTCTGGCATGGCAGCAGGCAAATCAATTTTATTGAGTACCGGAATGATTTCCAGGTTATGATCTACCGCTAAATATAAGTTCGAAATGGTCTGGGCCTGAATGCCCTGGGCTGCATCCACAATCAATAAAGCTCCTTCGCAGGCGGCAATAGAACGCGACACTTCGTATGAAAAGTCGACATGGCCGGGGGTGTCTATCAGGTTGAGGATATAGTCCTTTCCTTCAAATTTATAAGCCATCTGAATGGCGTGCGACTTAATAGTAATTCCCTTTTCACGCTCCAGATCCATGTTGTCGAGTACCTGTGCCTGCATTTGGCGACCGGTGAGTGTACCCGTAAACTCAAGCAGGCGGTCAGCCAGTGTGCTTTTTCCGTGGTCAATATGAGCAATAATGCAAAAATTGCGGATGTTCTCCATTCCCGTCATTTCTTTCGATCGATTTAAAGGGCAAAGGTAGGATTTTTGAGGGTTTAACATAAAGGTGAAAATTGGTTAATTTGCTGTAATGGAGAAGAAAATTGATAAGCCGAAGGAAGAAGAAAATTTAAGTAAGGTTACGGAACCACTTGAAGCCTATTTCCAATCGCCAGGATTTCTAAAATCATTCAAACACATTACCTTCTCTACGCAACAGGAACAGGAAGATGCAAACCGGATTTTTTCCGCCTCCCTTACACCCCTGCAACGGTTAGAGTATTTATATATTCTTAACAATACCTTTCTTTCAGAACATCTAAAGGATTTGCCGGCTCGGTTTACGAAAATCTATTTTGATTAATTGCTATGAACATTCTGCTTGAACCTCATAAGCAATTACTTAGGCGCCTGATTGAATTTAAAGTTGATTTTATACTCATTGGTGGATACGCGGTTAATTTTCATGGCTATAACCGTGTAACTGGTGACATGGATATCTGGCTAAAACCTGACAATGACAACCGCACAAAATTTATTGCATTTCTGAAGGAAGATGGATTTGATGAGGAAAGTCTGAACAGAATTTCAGAAACTGACTTTACCCAGCATGCTGCTTTTCATATCGGGGAAAAGCCGTTGCAGATTGATTTTATCACAATTATTTCCGGTGTTTCCTTTCCGGAAGCACACCAGCGAAAACAGTTATTGCCGTTTGAAAATATGTCCATTCCTTTTCTACACCTTGATCATCTGATCCTTTCAAAAATCACCAGCAGCCGGTTAAAAGATAAAATGGATGTAGAGGAACTACAGAAGATCATGAGGCTGAAGAAACCGTAACCAGAGTGTGGCAGAAATGGCAAAGGTTGTTATATTTGATAACCTTCATAATGTTTAAGCCCACCTGATTTAAGCACCACGTTAGACACGGATGCGAAAATAAGGGACCTGTTTCTGACTATAATGTCACTTCCGTTGGAGCGCCTGCGGTTGTACAGGATGTATTGCGGTTTGAGAAATAAGATTTTCTAAACAAGGATAAAAAAACAACCCCGCTTTTGGGGCTGGGCTGCTTTAAATGTTTTCACAACTGGGTTTCGTATAATGAAAATAAAAAAGCCCCACGGAGTACGCAGGGCTTAAGATAAATCTTCGGCTTATAGCCTTATTGTGATAAGCTTTCGAAGGTAAATGTAATAGTTTTTAAAAATAAAACAATATGGAAAAAGTAATTGGCATTGATCTGGGCACTAACTCTATTGGATGGGCATTGAGGAACTTGCTTGAAAAGGGAAATCAAATCGTAGATAAGGGAGTCTTAATTTTTGATAAAGGGGTGGGAGAAGTAAAAGGAATTGAAACTCCTTTAGTAAAGCCAAGAACTGAAGCCAGAGGTAAAAGAAGAAATTATCAAGCAGAGAAATATCGTAAATGGGAGCTGTTAGAATTCTTAATTGAGAAGAAGATGTGCCCTTTAAGCATTGATGAATTAGATGAATGGCGCAAGTATAAAAAAGGAGTTGGTAGAA
>JANOUH010000091.1:0-9462 GCA_031416795.1 Cytophagales bacterium
TGAACTCTGCAAAAAATCAGGAATGAAATTCGGATATCACAATCATGATTTTGAATTCAGCGAAAAGCACGGTGACGAAACGCTCTATGATATTATCTTAAATAACACCGATCCAAATCTGGTCATGCAGCAACTCGACACTGGCAATTTATACAATGGCGGTGCCAAGGCAATTGACATTGTGAAGAAGTTTCCAGGCCGCTTTGAATCACTGCATGTTAAGGACGAAATCAAAAGCCCGGATGGAGCTCATGGAAAATATGAAAGCACTATTTTAGGAGCCGGCATCGTAGGAATAAAAGAAGTAATCGATTTATGCCGCGATTCAGGTGGAACCATTCATTTCATCATCGAACAGGAATCCTACCAGGAAAAAACTCCGCTTCAGTGTATGAAGGAAGATTATGATATTATGAAGAAGTGGGGATATTAAATCAATTGACAATAGGCAATTAACAATAGGCAAACCATGAAAACCCGGAGAATAAGCTCCGGGTTTTTTATTTTACGGGCGATTTATTCTTTTAGGAACTTACCAGAAAAAATCAAAAGAGGAACAGCATAAACCGCAATCATGGCATAGGCCATCACGGTATAGCCCTTCGCTACAAGATCAATAATACCAACCTGTGACAAAATAAGAGACGCGATCAGCGCAGCCAGAGAGATGTAGGCTTTTGTTATATTCTGTAGTGGGTTCCCTTTTTCAATGGCCTCGGTTTCAATGCGGCTAATGAAAGCGTGAATCATTCCCGTAGCGGTTTCAATCAGCGTCCAGCCAACCACAATACCAAACACAGCAATCAAAATTGGATTAAACTCTACCAGCATCTTTAACCAGGGCACTGTTGATTCCAGTACGCTCTTATCCGGATAGTAGGCCATGATAGCGAAGTAGGTTAGGAACCAGGGAATGGTCATCATCAATCCCGAAATGATGGAGGCAATAACGCTCTCCCTTCTGGTCTGAATATCTTTGAACGTAAAGAACGAAGCAGGATACACTGCTAAGTTATAGCCTACATATAAAATACCCGTCCATAATAAAATGCCGATACCAGGTGCTGCAGGCATGTAACTCGTATTCCAATCACGGAAGGTTTGCATGATTGCATCACCTTTACTTCCGAATACATAAAAAGTAAAAACAAAGTAAGCGGCAAACAGTGCTACCGAACCAATGGTCTCCAGTTTAGCGATCATCTCCTCTCCTTTATAATTTAAGAAGCCCACCACTACGGTAATCAACACCACGCCTACCCACTTATTAAAATTCAATGTCTGATTTAAAATCTCACCCGCTGCCGATGCCATCACCGCAATGATGAGCACCGCTAATAGCAAATACACAATTTCATAAGCGATCCAGCCCGGACCTATTAATTTTTTCAATAATGATTTGTAGTCATATACTTTCCAGTAACGACAAGCCTCCATCGACAAAAATGCGATGAGCGAAAATCCAAAGAAGATGGCGAGCCCGCTGACCCAACCGCTCGCTCCAAACTTTCCACCATACTCCACAATTTCACGACCAGTGGCATAACCACCACCAATAAGCACAGATTGAAGAATAATACCCGGAAGAAATAATCTTTTAAAAGCAGAGGAAGCAACAGTGGTATGACTCAATGAAGTAACATTTAGAATTAAGCGTTTAATATACAGGAATTATTTGATCGCTTCTGTAGCTGCCATTTCCCAGCCAATGATTCCTTTCTTTCGTGTGGCATTCCAGCGATACTCACCAAGCACACCATCTTTGCGAATTACCCGATGACAAGGAATTAAATACGCAATATGATTAGAGCCCACCGCAGAACCCACCGCCTGCATCGCCTTCGGATTTTGAATCTGCATAGCGATATCCTTATAGGTAGTCACGTTTCCTAATGGCAGCTTTAACAACGCCTCCCATACTTTAATCTGAAAGTTCGTGCCCTTCACCAGCAGGTGTATTTTCTTATGCGCCTTTGCGTCTTTGCGCCTGTCTTGCCGGTAGGCAGGTGTAAAAATATCATTGACAAATACTTCCGTAAGAACCTGATCCTGATGAAACACAGAATTATGCCAATGTTCTTTCATCGCCTCCAAGGCATGTCGTGGATCTTCATCAGTGTTGATGAACGATAACCAACACACACCACGCTCGGTCACACCAATCAACGCATCACCAAAAGGTGTTTCATGAATCCCATACTCAATGCGAATTCCAGATCCACTCTGCTTGTACTCTTGCGGAGTGACTGCCTCTAGTGTGGTGAATAAATCATACACGCGCGATTGACTGGAAAGTCCTGCGGCCTCGGCAACTTCCACCAGGTTTTTGGATTCCTTAAGTTTGGTCTTTAAAAAATCGACAGTAAGAAATTGTAAAAACCGTTTGGGACTTATGCCGGCCCACTCCGTAAACAATCGTTGAAAATGAAAAGGAGAAAGATGCACGACTTCCGCAACCTCATCTAATTCCGGTTGACGTTGAACGTTGCTCTCCAGGTACTGAATGGCCTGCTCGATGCGCTGATAGTTGATATCCTGATCCATGACTGTTCTCATAAAGCTATTATTTTTTGTTGACACAAAACTGCCATGAATGGATTAATTGCTCAACCTGTTTCTTGCTATGTGTGCTTCGAGTCCATTTCACCCCTTCGGGGTTTAGACGAATTATTTATTGACCATACTATAATAATATCATCCCATCGGGATTGATGAATTGCTCTTCATGATACTTTTATTCTATCGTCTGTGGATTCATAAATCCTGAAAAGATGACATGATTATAGAAAAAAGAACGTGTACCTGAATTAGACCCTGAAAGGGTGACTCACTGACTAAAACCTACGGTGATTCGAAACCAATGCCGCTCATTCACTCTTTGATATGGATGATTTTTGACTATTTTTATCATTCAATCAAATCCCCATCCCATGAAATCAAATTATCTAATCATCCTCTTTTTATTGATTGCACTTACCGTTAGCGCACAATCCAATTATGACACCGTTAAAATCCGACCCGTTAAACTATCTGAGCAAATCTATATGTTGAAAGGCTCGGGAGGTAACATAGGCGTTATGATCGGAAAAGAAGGAACACTCGTGATCGACAATCAATTTGCACCACTCTCCAACAAAATCAATGGCGCTGTTAAAACGCTCGATCCCGGAGAAATAAAATTCATGATCAACACCCATCTTCATGGCGACCACAGCGGTGGAAATGAAAACTTTTATAAGATGGGCGCAATCATTGTTGCCCACGACCAGGTGCGCGAGCGCATGATGAAAGAATCGTTTAACGCCAGAGCAAACCGCACCACACCTCCACGCGATAAAGAAGCCTGGCCAGCCATCACCTTTGCGGACAAACTTAATTTTCATTTGAATGATGAAGACATCATCCTCCATCATTTTGATATTGGCCACACCGATGGCGATGTGATTGTTCAATTCAAAAAAGCGAACATCATTCATACCGGTGATGCGTTTGTTCGTTATGGTTATCCCTTCATTGATATCTCCAGCGGTGGTGGTGTCAATGGATTTATCAACACACTCGATAAAATTCTTTTACTGATTGATGACAACACCAAAGTTATTCCCGGCCATGGCGAGGTGGCCACGAAAGCCGATGTAAAAAAAGTGCGCGACAACATAGCAGACATCCGCGACCAGGTAGCAGCAGCATTGAAGAAAGGAAAGAAGATTGAAGACATGGCTGCCCTCGGCATCACCGACAAGTATGATGCGGAGTATGGAAAAGGATTTGTGAAGGGAAAAGACTTTGTATTGATGGTGGCGGAGAATTTGAAAGGTGGGAAGTAGAGGGTCTGATATATACACGTTGTGCACAATTTTATCTGGTACAGTAAGATTTCAAATGAAAATAACTCCAATTCAAAAAAAGTCATTCCACGATATATTAGTTTCAGTTGGTATTGACTGGAAACAATTTAAAGAAAATATTATTGCTCGGACGGACTTCCACACCGAGTACCCGAGACTGGTTCATAAAGCGACTGAGCTATTTTTTGGATTTCGTAACAACGAAATCAGCGGCAACTGGTATGTGGAGTTTTCTCCAGGTGAAAATAATAGAACTCTTTCATCATATCCAATAACCCGAGATTGGGACGGGGTAATTCAATTATTCAAAGTTTGGGCTGAACTTATGAAAAGGGAGATAGATGCATACGGCTTTTTAAATCAGCTAAAGAAATTCAATGAAAATCAAATTAGGAGCCAAGGACTCTATGACATTAACGAAGATAAATTTGCAAAAGAAGAAGAGGACTTTATTAGAAGTCAATTAAGCGAATTTGGACAAAGAATCATAAAGATAGATTTGGTTCAAAATCAATTGTCAGAAATACAGAAACGTATTGAATACTTAAATTCACGACTGGATAAAAAGTATCCAAAAATTGATTGGCTTAACATTTTTGTTGGGACAATAATGTCTACACTGACAGCTGAAGGAATGGAAAGTCTAAAAGACCCAAGTGTTATGGACAATTTGAAATTGCTATTTCATACGGTTACTAGTTGGCGATTCCTCAAATAGCCCCAATGAAAACATATACAAAAATAGCTCTCTTGTTTTCATTTCTATCTGGGATTTGGGTTCAGCTATATATCAATGATCACCCATATCTTCAAACACCAACCTCTACAACCTTTATTGGTGTATTAATTGGAGGAGGTTTAGGTCTTATGATTGGCTACATCTTAGGTCCTTTAATTATTTCCACTATAATCTATTTTATTAACAAGGAATTTCCTCAGTATGGTTTTACAGTATGGACATATGTTATTACTGCCTTGCTATCATACATTTTAATATATGCTCACAATCTTAAACATTGAACGCTTTTCTGAAAGAAAAAATATAAATGGCAATATGAAACTGACTCAGAATAAAATATCAGTAAAAGAATTTTCGTTTTTACTATTTGCCATAGCCTGTGGGCTGTCTGCTATACAATGCACAAACAAGGCAAACGGTGGAAAAGAAATATCCGAGAATCAGAATCAACCGTGGTATCGGAATTCTCTTTACGGTATTTCTTTTGAAACGCCTAAAAAAATAGAAGAAGCCTCAGTAAAACCTCCGCCAGGTTATGAAGATATTATGCAGATAACTAAGTTATATCGTTATTATGACGATGATTTTAAAGTTACGTTTTCTTACAATGAAACTAAGTTTACGATCTACGACAAAGAAGTCGGTCTAAAAGGAGCTATTGGTAATGTTGTTAATAAAATGGGAGGCACTGAGCTCAATCTTAATTTTCAAGAACCTGAAAACAAATTTGACGACCTTATATGTGACGGAACATTTCAATTTGATAATGAAGCAGTCTATGTCAAAGGTTATGTTTACTGGAATTCAGGGAAAATTGTAATTATTACAACAATGGGAACATTAGTATACCTAAAGGATATGGAAAAAGTACTAAATGGATTTAAAATTTCAGTGCCTTAACCTCCGCATCTGCCGGTATTCTTCACCGGCAAACTTTTTCATTTCCATACCAGATACTTCTCTTTTAAACAATGGCCGCATGGTCGATAGCCAGCCGCCAATGCAGCCGCCTCATCCTTAAAGAAAACCCGATTCTCTTTTTTCATTCTATTTCCCGATGAACAACTTAAAGTTCCGTAAATCTTCAAACGCTGATTGCCCGCAAAAGCCAACTTACCTGATCGGATCAGGCTTCTCAGTTGAGTTGGCGTTATTGATGAATGTTTGATCATTACTCAAAAATTAACGCCACAGATTCACTGATTAAATCTGTGAATCTGTGGCGTTGCTTTTTTTCGATCAGAATCGTAAGAGGAGACCAGAAAAAAATCTGTTTTAGTTTTCTTACTTTAGTTTCATCATAGGTAGAATAAACAAGGCAGAATGAAATGACAACCAACTCCAGCATACGATATACCGGACCAACCACCATCCGGCAGTCATACATGACAGCGTATCTTGTTGAATGTCCGCGATGTAAAAGAGAAGCATTGGTTATTCAGCTACAAAATACTTCTTCGTCTTTTCATGATGTTGCCTTCCAGATTAAGCCCGATATAAAATGACATCGCTCCCTTCAGGTTATTGGCTATATACGGTGTAAACTGATAGTGGTATCCGGCCTCACGTAAAATAAAATCCGGTTGCATAGCAGCTCCTACGATAAGTTGATAATTGGTATCCGGGAAAAAAAACATCAGGGCCACATCATGATTGTATGAAATCTTTTTGATTGATTTTTCACCCAACTCAAGGTATTTTTTTACTGCGTCATTTCCGTTGATAAACCGATTGATATGATAGCTATAACGAACCCTCATATAAGGAATTAATTTAAACTCGATTCCAATCGGTATGGTGATAAAAGAGAATTTATACTGATCAGTACTGTTGACGTAGTACTTAGCCGGCAGCACCTTACCAGGATTTGTATCGGCAAAAAATTGGTTAAAATCAGATGCAGCCACATAGTTAACCACATTTACAACAGGCCTTTTATACATCACGCCCGTTATCAGATTGAATTGTCGACCAATGGGTTTTTTAAACCAGGTATTGATACTGGTATTTTGATAAATACGTTTTCCTGTTGACATATCCTCAAATGACTGATCATAACCCAATGCGAATGTAACCTGACCATGGGCGGAACAGGTGATGATTAACAACGCTATTACTAGTAAACTTTTCATTGACTAAAAATTAAATTCCTTTTATAACAAAAGCACCCCAATGGAGAGGGTTATCGCTTGTTTCCCGCACTTTGTTTTGAGCTTTCTTAAAAGCTTGCAACACATCGTCACCATTAAATAAATGAGCATAAAACTCGCTCATGAGCAATGCGGTAATCTGGTCGTCTACCTTAAATAAGCTCATCACCAGATACCGTACCCCAGCCACCTGAAACGCACGCTGCAAGCCCCATACACCTTCACTATCTTCATACGTTCCTTGTCCTGTTTCGCACGCAGAAAGAACCACTAAAAAAGTATTATTCAATGTAAGGTTAGATGCTTCGTAGGCCGTTAAATAGCCATCTTCCTGTTCTTGCTGTCCCTTATCCTCAGTGGTTGCAAATACCAATCCGGAGGTATACATCGGGTCATTTATTTCTGAATCATAGAAAAAGCCATGCGTTGCAAAATGAATAATGGATGGCGAAGTTGTTTTTTTTACTGCGCCTTCCGTTGCCTGGCGCTTCAACAAAATCTCATAGGTTATGGATGGGGGAACAAGATGGCTAATGCCTATCACTTCGCTCTCTGCGCCTGGCAATTGTGGTGGTTGATTCTTTGCATCTTTCAAAGTCGTAAAATCAGGAGATCCAATCAAGGTGATATTTTTGATTGACATATCGGTATGACGGACAAGAAGATCTTTAGCGCTCATAATCTGGAAAAAATTATAACGCTGGATCAGGTAATCATGACCATCAAAAAGAATTTCTGGATTGATTACCGTGTACACTCCGTCAGCAGAAAATAATAACTGTTGACTGGTGATGTGAGGAGTTATGGGGTCAAAGAATGCATGGTAAGTGCCATCTTCCTTCATCTCGGTGCGGGCAAAATTTACGTAGCCTCTATACATTTTACCTTCCAGATCAGAAGCAGAAAGAACATTTTTAGTTAGTACGAACTTATTGTTACCCTGAAATATATAATAGACATAACTACTCTCTTTTTTTTGAATACTTGCATAACCCTGATGCCTCCCTTCAATGGGAGGGCTACGTTGATAATTATTACAAACGAAAACATCGACCAGATTAACCGAATCAGGAATTGAAGCTAATATCTCCTTCATGGTAACATAGGTTTCTGCCGGCACATTAAGGAGTGATCGCAACGATCTTTCCTTTTCACCAACTGCTTTGGTGAGAGTCATTACCTTGGATACGTTACCACTTTGAGCAAAGCGAGCAATATCTTCTTTCAAAAAACGTATGGCATTATATTGTTGAATGGTTAACGAATCGCCTTTGTCATAAACCGCAGCAACTAATTTATTCGAAGCATTTAGCAAAACCCCTTTCTGGTTTACATTCACTTCATACAATTTTCTGGCTATTTGCTCATTGTGCTCACCGGTCGAAAAAAATTGGTAGAAGTAATAACTCTTTACAAGCTCCATCAGGTATCGGTTGTTGCGATAAAAAAAAGATCGTTCACCTTCCGATAGGTAAGAGAAATTCTTTTGTGTGTAATTAAAATAGATGGTTGCCAGCTCCTCAAAGCTTCGGTTAGCTTTCGAGGTATCACCCATCACCCAAAAGATTTGCCCTTGCGTAGCCAGCAAAGCCATCTTCTCAGGTGTGTCCATTTTAATCCTTTTATTGTATTGCCGGAGGGATTTATTATTCCAGCGCAAAGCTTTTTCGATGTCGTTTCTTACACGATAGGTTTCTGCCACCTGATTAGCGCCCGTAACGCGGCCTAAAAGATTTTTTCCATTGATAAACTTTGTAAAGCGGTGGCCCGCATAGCGTTCCCCATTAAGGGCAGCTTTGAGTGCACGTTCAGTGTCGTTCATCTGGATATACGTTTTCGATAATCCGGTGTACGCCTCACCCAACTCTTTAATAGAAAAATCAATGCTATTCGGACTATTGAACATGCCAAGAATATACTTTTGAGCATAGGCGGCACTACTATCGTAATTGCCTTTTTGCGAGAAGTACTCCGATATCCCCAAATAAACAATGGTGTTAAGTCCTCCTTCACCCATTTTCCTCTTCAAATAGGTGTTGGTTTCATCCAGGTTGGTCTTCGCTTCTTCCAGGTTTCCGTTGATCATGTTGACCCTTGCCCTTTCCACCTGCCGGGTTGCATGCTTAATAATTTCTCTTCGATATACTCCAGAAGGAGAACCTTGTCCAGCGATGCGAGATAAAGCCACACCCTCGAACATTTTGAAGGCATCATCAGCCTGTTGAAAGTAGGCGAGGGAAGTGGAGAAATTTCCTCGCGTCTTTTCTACCATGGCAAGTGTTGTATAAGCGGTTATCCACTTTGCCGCATACCGCATTTTTGCTTTTTTCCGGGAAATTGCACCGTAGTTGTCTTCGTGCAACAGTGTTAGTTCCATTCGTGCTAATCGCTCTGCTTCGCTATACCTTCCCTTACGAAACACCTTTTGTGAGTTTTGAGCTATGGTAGTAAATGAACTTGTGATAATGGCCATCGATATGGCAATGATAACTCTGTATCTCATGAAAACAATTAAAGAAGGCGCAAAGTAGTCATTAGTATACGATGATTGCATTAAACTATTGCAGCCAATTACGTTAGAGCGCTTTTCACTCGTAATTATAGAGTACCAAACCACTAAGCGCATAAATAATTTTTCGGCCTTAGTGTATCATGCGAGAGAGCGCCACACACGGTACTGCTCTTTCATGCAATGGCCGCATGGGCGGTAGCCAGCCGCCAACGC
>JANOUH010000092.1:0-4190 GCA_031416795.1 Cytophagales bacterium
ACCTAAATGAAGCGCTTTCTGCAATACAAAACGGGTTTGGGGCATAGGGCCTTCAAAGGCATCCACTAAAAGCAGACAGCCATCCGCCATGTTCAGCACGCGTTCAACCTCTCCACCAAAGTCGCTGTGGCCAGGAGTGTCGATTACGTTGATTTTATAGTCTTTATAACGTACAGATACGTTCTTTGCCAAAATGGTGATACCACGTTCGCGTTCCAGGTCATTGCTGTCCATGATCAATTCTCCTGGGTGTTCGTGATCCTTAAAAACGTGGCCTGCGTGCAGTAATTTGTCCACCAGGGTGGTTTTTCCGTGGTCAACGTGGGCGATAATCGCGATGTTTCTGATCTTGCTAACTTCCATAAATTTGATTTCTTCTGCTTTTTTCAGTTTGAGGCCGCGAAGATAGTTCTATTTTATGGATTTATGGCCCCGAAATCTGTTTTCCCAGATTTACAAAACCCGCTATTTGCCCGCTTGGTTCTTTTCAAAGAAAGAATGCAGTGCCTCCATGATGGCATCGGGGTCGGTGAAGTAGTGAACGTGGCTTTGCTGTTGATTGAACTGCACCAGCGTTTGATAGTAGGTGTCTTCCGTAACATCATACTCTCTCATCAAGATATCTTTCACATCCGGATCGGTGATCACCTGCCGGTAGGTTTGCGTGCGGTTATTCTCTTCAACGATTTTTGACAACTTCCTCTTCTCCCGCTCCAGTTTCCAGAAATAGTCGAAGGGTGAAACAAATCCTTCCAGTGTACTCAATGTGCGTGGTGCCGTTTTGGACCGCTCTTCAATTTTATTGGGATACAGACGTGTTGATTTAATAATCACCTCATTAAGGAAAATCCGATCTTCCCGAAGTAATACAAAAATCGCATCCTCGGCAAAGAATAAGGGCAACTCTAATGGGATATAACCAATGGAAGAAAATAGCAAGGTGTCTGTAGGAGAAGCGTAGATCATAAAACTTCCGCTGGCCGAAGTGCTGGTGATCTTTCCCGTATGTTTTACGGAGACGTGTACATCAGGCAGGTTGGTGAGCCGGGCTGAATCAACCACGATGCCGGTATAGAGTTGCTGAGCTCTCAACCCGTTTGCCAACGAAATGAAGGTTATAAAGAATATGAATCGAATCAACACGCGCTGGTTTCGTGACAGGATGAGTGAAGTTCAAAAATAGTTGTATTCGGTTTAATTAGATAATGTTACTGGTGGCATTTCAATTTGATTGAGTAAGTATGATCTGCCGAAAAAGTAGGCAGTCCCGACCATATCGGGATGAAACATAGGCAGATGGCAGTAGGCAGGCAGTATTCACATTTCTAAGATTCAAACATTCCTACACAATCTGCAAGGCAAGCTAAAGATTGAAACATAAAATTTTACTAGTGTCCGACAAGAAATAATATAACAACAAAGAGTATCCGATGAAGTATAAAATGTGCGTAGAGAGGCAGTGTGCTAATGGCGCGGCAGTAAACCGCATCTTCCGATCACCCTCGCAGGCCGCGCTAAATGCCATCATGCTCGAAAGGTCGCTGGCGACCTTTCGAGCATGATGGTTTTATATAAACATGAAAGGCAGCGAACGCGTGCGTTCGCTGCCTTTCATGTCTTGAATGCGCGCCCTGCTACGTTATCCATGAAATGCAACATTTCTGTTCGCCCATAAATGATGAACCATCATAGATCTACAAGGAGGTACTTTTTTCTATACTCACTCCGATATCTTGAAAATGCAGTGGTATTAACAAGTGCGTCCTGAATATTAAATTCATTTCTGCTAACTTTAAAAGCAGGTTCCTCTATGATGAAAAAATTTATATTAATAGCACTATCAATAACTTTCATCACTGGTTTTGATGAAGTTGAAAGAAAAATTGAAGAGGGAACCTATACCGGAAAGTTCAAGGTAGTCTATCCTTCGGGTAAATCATGTACAGGCAAGACTACCATTGAATTGAGTCACTCAACATACACCTGCACCGGCAGTGAGAAAAGATTTCCGGCTGGCGGCTCAGGAACTTATTCTATTGACAACGAGAGCAAGCTTACCTTTCAGGATGAAAACATGTGGGCGGCTGACTTTGACTGGAACCTGATCCTTACCGGTGAATACCATTACTCATTTGATGGCAAAAAATTAAAACTATCAGCAAATAAAGCGGGTATTGGATACTATGAATACAGGCTTACAAAAAAGTAGTATCCGGATGTTAGGAAAGCAGACTGGGGCGCAAAAACGTTACCCACTTCACGATTCCTGATAATTCCTTCTGCTAAACCTTCATTAAGCACTAACATCGAAATAATATTCTGTTTCAGGTGAGTAACTGAAAAGTAAATTTTAAGGCATCATCTGTTTTAGATAGAAAAAGTATAAATTCACACGATAAACTAAACCTTAATCCTATGAAGTTACTCCGCCCGCTTTCTCTCATGATGATCTCAGGCATGGTGTTGCTTGTATCATGTACGGAAGAGAATATCGCTACGCAGGAAATATCTCAATCGCGCACAGACAATTTTGTGCCTAATCAAGTACTGATCAAGTTTAAATCAGGAGGAGCAAGCGGTGCACGGGCATCAGCAAGCGCACTCGCAATGATTGGAGGTCAGGTCGTTGAGGCCATCTCAACTGATGCGATGAAATCTGCCAATGCCAGAAAAGGTGGCGATGATGGAGAACTTCTTTTGGTGAGCAGCAAGCTGGGAACAATGGAAGCCATTGAAAGACTGAAGGGATCGGCTGAAGTAGAATATGCAGAGCCAAACTGGATCTATAATCACTATGTAACTTCTAATGACACCTACTTCACCAATGGATCACTATGGGGAATGTATGGATCCAGCACAACACCTGCTAACCAATATGGTACTGGCGCTGCAACGGCATGGGCTGCAGGCAAAACAGGTTCTAATACAGTTTACATAGGTATTATTGATGAAGGCTATATGAACACGCACGAAGACATTGTTGCTAATGCAGGCACAAACCCTGGTGAAGTTGCCGGAAATGGTGTTGATGATGACGGCAATGGTTATATCGATGATATTACCGGGTGGGATTTTGATGGAAATAATAATTCCACTTTTGACGGAACCAGTGATGACCATGGCACACACGTAGCCGGAACCATTGGTGGTGTGGGTGGCAACGGAAAAGGAGTTGCCGGTGTGGTATGGAGTGTGAAACTTTTAAGCGCTAAATTTCTAGGACGAAATGGAGGTACAACCGCGAACGCCATTAAAGCCGTTGATTATTTTACAGATCTTAAAACCAGGCATGGTTTAAACCTTGTGGCTACCAATAACTCATGGGGTGGTGGTGGATTTTCACAAGGGCTAAAAGACGCTATTGATAGAGCAAACGTTGCTAATATACTCTTTATTGCAGCCGCAGGAAACAGCGGAACCGATAACGATGCAACAGCAAGTTACCCTTCCGGATATACCAGTGCTAATATCATAGCGGTTGCTTCCATCACCAGCACAGGTGGATTATCAAGTTTCTCACAATATGGTGTTACTACCGTTGATATTGGAGCCCCGGGTTCAGGCATCTGGTCATCGATTCCGGCAAGTTCTAAAGGAAAAATTATTTCAAGCTATGCCAGCTATAACGGTACTTCTATGGCAACCCCTCACGTTTCCGGTGCCGCTGCCCTTTATGCCTCTACACACCCGGGTGCAACTGCTGCACAAATTAAAACAGGTATCCTGGGCAGCGCTACTCCAACCTCTTCACTCGCTGGTAAGTGTGTAACAAGCGGACGTTTGAATGTGAGTACATTTTAATCCGAACTAACATCTCAAAATAGTAAAGAGAGAGGCTGTCAGCAATGGCAGCCTCTTTTATTATTGAAAATTTGATTGCCGCTGAGTCGCGCCTTAATAAATAGAGTGCTCGACCAACCTAGCTTATGTAACTGTAATACCGGCCACGCAGGATAAAGGCAATAAGGATCACCAACTCATAATGATTGAATGCCTCGAATTCAGTGGACTGGCACGAGCCGGTATCCCGTTCAGACCGGATGACATTACTATGAAATGTATTTCATTGACACTATGCTGCACCTTCCACGGGATACCGGGTCGCGCTTTGCTTCGAATCAAATTGCTCCAATATTTACTTCAACTATTTCTCAATTGCCTCTTTAATCCTGCTTGCCCGGTAAGACAGC